>CAZRMO010000020.1:28293-44839 GCA_964601155.1 uncultured Enterobacteriaceae bacterium | reverse complement strand
GCCGCGTGCAAGTATCCATTTCCAGCTGCCGTCCTTGCACAGCATGCGGAATTCGATGGAGTAGGCCGGGCTGTTGCCGTCCAGGTAGTTCTGCAGATCCGCAACCACGCGCTGCCGGTCGTCCGGGTGCAGGCGTCGTTCCCACTCTCCGCGCCGGTTTTCGAATTCGTCCTCGGCGTAGCCGAGAATTTCCTTGTAGCGCTTTGAGTACTGGACCTCGTCGGTCTGGATGTTGCGGTCCCAGACTCCGTCGCCAGCGCCTTCCAAGGCGAACTTCCAGCGCTCCTCGCTCTCGCGCAGCGCCTGTTCTACGGCTTTGCGCTCGGTGATGTTGATGATCAGCCCGAAAATGCCCCTGACGCGACCGGCCTCGTCCCTATCGGGAATGAGGGTGTCGGCAAAAACAATTTGGTTTCCGTTCCTTGCTTTGTGCTTGCGTTCAAGCTCGACCCGTTCTCCCTGCAGGGCGCGCTCGACCTCGGGCAGGATGGACATGTAGGTATCGCTCCCCAGAATCTCCGACAGATGGCGGTTGTCGATGCGGTTGGCCGGCAATTCCAGCCATTTTTCGACGGCGCGATTGTGGAACAGCACGCGGTGGCGCTTGTCGATATAGCCGATCATCGCCGGAACCGCGCCGGTGACCAGGCGGTACTGATTTTCCTGCTCGCGCTGGCGCGCCTCTGCGCTGCGCCGTTCCTCGCGCTGGCGATAGAGCGCGGCGGCGGCGAAAAGTGCCAATGCGAGGGCCAACAGCCCGCTCCAGAGCGTGAGCTGTCCGAGCTGCCGCACGCGTTCGGCATGGCGCTGGCGGTACGCGCTGTCCAGCGCATACTCTTGCTGCCGCATCGCCGCCACCAGCCGCGCGAATTCGCGCTCGCTGCCGCGGTAGGCGTCGCTCGAGATAAACGCCATTGCCGCGGCGGCGCCTTTCCGCTGGCGCAACTTTGTGACCTGCTTTTCCAAGTCGGTCATGGAAATCGCGGCCGCGTCCAGCGCCGCCGCGCGGCTGGGCTGCTCGCCATCGACGAGCAGCGCGAGTTGGGCAAGGCCGCGGCGGAAGTCTGCCTCCGACTTATGCAGGCGCTGCAGTTCCTGCTCCGAGCCGCTTATGATGTGGCTCAGGGTGGCGGATTGCGCAGCTTGCCTGGCCCCGACCAGCGCCTCGAGCCCGGCGAGGACGCGTTGGTACTTGGCGTCGGCCTTGGCCTGCTCCACCTGCTGTGTTACGGTCAGCTGGTACGCGCCGCCGACGGTTACCAGCATGGCGATGGTGGTCGCAAGAAGCAGGTAGATGCCGATTCTGAATGAGAATTTCATGACCGGCGAAGCATGTTACTTTTCGCCAGCAGCGTCAAATTTCGCGATGCCCGGGCTGGGCGCCGCGGCCGTCTGCTAAAATGGCTGCGGGAAAGACATGTCCGACAAACTCATAATTTCCGTGGACGCGCAGATCGCCGCGCTGGTGCCGCGGTTTCTCGCCAACCGCGCCGCCGATGCCGACAAGGTCCGCGCGGCGCTGGCGAATGCCGATTTCGAGGCGATACGCCTCACGGCGCATGGGATGAAGGGGGCAGGCGGCGGCTACGGCTTTCCCGAGATATCGCGCTTGGGCGCATCGATGGAGGAGAGCGCGCGGCAGCGTGACGCGGCGGCGATAAGCGTGCTCGTGGCGCGCCTGGAAACGTACCTGGCGCGCATTGAAGTCAAGTCTGACCCTGGGCAAGGGAGTACCGGGTAATGGTTAAGGCCGGCGCCGACGCGCGCGGCAACCATCGACGATCAACATTCAACCATCACCGATGAACTGATCATCATGCGCATCGCATTGCTTGAAGACGAGCAGGATCAGGCGGACCTGGTGTGCGCCTGGCTGAAGGCCGCCGGCCACAGTTGCCATGCGTACGCGCTGGGCAAAGACCTGATGCGCGCGGCGCAGCGCGAAACCTTCGACATGTTCCTGCTTGACTGGCAAGTGCCGGGGATGTCGGGCGCGGAAGTGCTGGTATGGATCAGAGCCAACATCGCCGAGCCCGTGCCGGTTCTGTTCGTCACCGCGCGCCAGCGGGAGGAGGACATCGTGCATGCCCTGTCCGGGGGCGCCGACGACTATATGGTCAAGCCCCTGGGCAAGCGCGAACTCCTGGCGCGTATCGACGCACTCGGGCGGCGCGCGCGGCCGGGCCCGCGCGCGGACGAAGACGTGCTCGAGTACGGGCGGCTGAGCGTGGATTGCAGCAGGCGCCAGGTCAAACTTGACGGCGAAGTGGTGACGATGACGCAAAAGGACTACGAACTCGCGTTGTTCCTGCTGCGCAACGTTGGGCGTTTGCTGTCGCGCGCCCATATTCTGGAAGCGGTCTGGGGACAGTCGGCCGAAATCAACACGCGTACCGTCGACACGCACGTGAGCCGCATTCGCGGCAAGCTTCAGCTCACGCCCGAAAACGGATGGAGCCTGACCGCGGTCTACCAGCATGGCTACCGGCTCGAGCGGGTCGCGGCGCCTGCGCCCTAGCGCTGGTTCGATTCATATTGCGCCGGCTGGCCAGAACGCATCTTGGGCAAACTCCTTACGCTGATTCTTGTCATCGTCGTCGTGTGGCGGCTGATGAAGGGTTTTGGGCGCAAGCGCGCAACCCGGAACGCGCCGCAGGCCGCGCCCGAACAGATGGTCAACTGCGATTATTGCGGCGTGTACCTTCCGCATAGCGAGGCCCTAGCCGAGGCGGGCAAGTTCTTCTGCTGCGCCGAACACCGCCGCCGGGCGGGGTAGCGCCGATCGAGCATGGCTACCTGGCAGTTCGCACCGGATACGCAACCAGACTCGTTCTGGGTTTCACTGGGCTATTTCAACATCTATCGCACGCTGCTGGCGGGGGCATTCCTCGCCGCGGCGCTGGTGTTTGGCGACAATCTCAATTTCGGCAGTCACAACCTCGTGCTGTTCGAGTACGTCGCCGGCGCCTATCTGCTGCTGGCGGGCGCATACCAGGTGCTGCTGGAAAAGATGCGCCGCTATTTCAATTTCCAGCTGAGTCTGCACGTCGTCACCGACATCGTCGCCACGGTGCTGCTGATGAACGCGAGCAACGGCTTTCGCAGCGGTCTGGGTGTAATGCTGCTGATTTCGCTTGCGGCGGCGGCTCTGGTGAGTCGCGGTGCGCTCACGCTGTTCTATGCCGCGCTCGCTTCGATCGGCATTTTGCTGGAACAGACCTACTGGATCCTGGTGTTCGATCACAGTACCGCCAATTATGTGCAACCGGGACTGCTCTCGATCGGCTATTTCGCCACGGCGCTGATCACCAACCAGCTGGCGCAACGCGTCATTCGCCAGGAACGGGTAATGCGGCAACGCTCGGTCGACCTGAGCAATCAGCTGCGCATCAACCAACTGGTGATCCAGGACATGCAGGATGCCGTGCTGGTAGTCGACGGCAACGGGCTGGTGCGCCAGCACAATCCGCAGGTGTCGGCCTTGCTCGGATCGCAAGCGCCGGAGCTCGATCAGATCGAGAATTTTTCGCCCGAGATCGCGCGCGCGCTGGAGCACTGGCGCAACGCCGCAGGTGGCGCGGTCGAAACCCTATTGCTTTCCGGAAGCGGCAAGTTCGTGCGCGCGCGCTTTGTCGAGGCCGGTGTCGCGGGCGGCAGCATTTCCCTGGTGTTCCTCGAGGATCTGTCGCGGCTGCAGGAGCAGGCGCAGCAGCTTAAGCTGGCCGCGCTCGGAAGGCTCACCGCCAATATTGCGCACGAGATCCGTAATCCGCTTTCGGCGATCAGCCATGCGAGCGAATTGCTGGTGGAGGAGCAGCGCGGGCCCTCGCAGGAACGACTGCTGCGCATCATCCAGGACAACTCCAAACGCCTCGATCGCATGGTGAGCGACGTGCTCGAGCTGACACGGCGCGACCGGGTGCATCCCGAGGCTATTCAGCTCGCGATTTTTCTGCCCACCTTTATCGATGAGTTCGGACAAAACGAGCGCATTCCCGCGACAAGCTTCGCGCTGGAAGTGCATGAGGCGAGCGAGATCGTATTTGACCGGGTGCATTTGCAGCAGGTGCTGTGGAATCTGCTGCGCAACGCTTGGCGCCACTCGCGCCAGCGCGAGGCGAGCGTGCGCGTGGTGGTTAGACGCCGGGCGAATCGGGTAGAATTGGACGTGATCGATGACGGTGAGGGGGTGCCTACGCACCTGCGACAACAATTGTTCGAGCCCTTCTTCACTACCTACAGCGTCGGCACCGGCTTGGGTCTGTACATCGCGCGCGAGATGTGCGCGGCCAACGCGGCAGTTCTTGAATACGTTGTCCCGCCGGGGGAAGCCGCCGGGGCGGACTTCCGCATTCTGTGCGGGGGCCGGCCGGGATGAAGCGTGCCGAACGCAGAAGCGAGCAGGCGGCCGCCACGGTCTTGGTGGTCGATGACGAGGCCGATATCCGCGAATTGCTCGAGCTGACGCTGTTGCGCATGGGGCTGGCGGTGGCGCCGGCAGCGAGCGTCGCCGAGGCAACCGCGCTGCTCAAAGCGCGGCGTTTCGAGCTGTGCCTGACCGACATGCGCCTGCCGGACGGCGAAGGCCTGGAACTCGTGCGCTACATCGGCGAGCATTGCGCTGACCTTCCGGTGGCAGTCATCACCGCCTATGGCAGCGCCGAGAACGCGGTCGCTGCGCTCAAGGCCGGCGCGTTCGATTATCTGTCCAAGCCGGTGTCGCTGGAGGATTTGCGTACTCTGGTGAAATCGGCGCTAAAGCTGCCGCAGACCCCGAGCGTCGCCAGAGCCGCCCGGCTGCTCGGCGATTCGCCGGCGATGCAGCAGGCGCGCGATATGATTCACAAACTTGCGCGCAGCCAGGCGCCGGTCTACATCAGTGGCGAATCGGGCAGCGGCAAGGAGTTGGCGGCGCGCCTGATCCACGAACAGGGGTCGCGCCACGACCTGCCGTTCGTCCCCGTGAACTGCGGGGCCATTCCGGAAAACCTGATGGAGAGCGAATTCTTCGGTTACAAGAAGGGGGCCTTCACCGGGGCGGAGGCCGATCGCGACGGCTTCTTCCAGGTGGCGCATGGCGGCACACTGTTTCTCGACGAGGTTGCCGATCTGCCGCTCGCGATGCAGGTGAAGCTGCTGCGCGCGATTCAGGAGAAGGGCGTGCGCAAGGTGGGCGCCACCGCGGAAGATCCGGTCGACGTGCGCATGATCTGCGCCACTCACCAGAACCTCACCGCTCTGGTCGAGGCGGGACGGTTCCGCCAGGATCTGTATTTCCGTCTCAACGTGATCGAGCTGAAAATGCCGTCATTGAAAGAGTGCCGCGAAGACATCGCTGCGCTGGCCAAGGTCATGCTCGCGCGTGTCGTCGGCCCAGGGGGCGATGTGCCGCGCCTGTCGAAGGCGGCGCAGGCGGCGCTTGAAAGCTACGATTTTCCCGGTAATGTGCGCGAGCTGGAGAACATCCTGGAACGCGCGGTGGCGCTGTGCAGTGGGAGCGAAATCCAGCCGGAGGATTTGCGTCTGGTGCCGGCGCGTCAAGCCGGCGAGTCGCCGGCTGGCGGCAAATCGCCGTTGCCCGATTATCTCGACCGGATCGAACGCGAGGCGATTGTCGAAGCACTTGCAAAAACGCGCTTCAACCGCACCGCGGCGGCCAAGCTTCTCGGCATCACCTTTCGCGCCCTGCGCTACCGCATGGAGCGGCTCGGGATCAACGAACCACCCTCATGATCGCCAATGCCGACGGGCGCGTGGACGCGGCGCGCTATGTGGCTTCCGCCAACTGCGACGAGCGGCCGCCGGGTGAGGCGATCACGCTGCTGGTGGTCCACAGCATCAGCCTACCGCCGGGGGAGTTTGGCGGCGACGGCATCGTGCGCCTGTTCACCAACGAACTCGACTGGACCGCTCATCCGTACTATCGGTCCCTTACCGGGATAAAAGTATCGGCGCACTTCCTTATCCGCCGCACCGGCGAATTGCTGCAGTTCGTGCCCTGCACCAAGCGCGCCTGGCATGCCGGGGTGTCGGCCTGGCGCGGGCGCAGCGACTGCAACGACTACTCGATAGGTATCGAGCTGGAGGGCGCGGATGATATGCCCTTCGCAGAGCCGCAGTACCGAGTACTCGCGCAGCTCGCACGCGCGCTGTGTTCCTCCTACCCGGTCGCAGATATTGTTGGCCACTGCGATATTGCGCCTGCGCGCAAGACCGATCCCGGGCCCAGTTTCGACTGGGCCCGCTTTCGCGACTCGATCGAATAGCAGATCGCAGCACCGGCCGCGAAAATATTTTCTTGTACTGCCGCAATGCAGGCGGCGGAAAGCTACGCTTAACAGTTTTACGCAGTGGACGCTGCTTGCGCTCAGCGCACGCAGCCGGCTCGGCTTTTTTGCGCATATGTTGCGCGCGAACACTTTTTTGTAAAAACTTCTTGCAAAATCAAAAGCGCGTCACTAAAATTAGTTGCGTACTGGTTATAGGATACTATATATTGTGGTCGCAGCCGGAGCAAAACTATAGATCAGCAACGGCATAGCAAGGCTTGGTTGGCGAGCACAAAAGGGGGAACGCAGATGCAGGTTGTCACCGATTCGGAAAAATCGCCATTCGTGGCCGGTGCCAATATTGCTGAAGCGTCCGCAGGGAGCGAGTCGGCTTATCCCGACTACCGCATCATTCGCCGCAATGGCGCAGTGGTTGGTTTCGACCCGGGCAAAATATCGGTAGCGATGACCAAGGCGTTTCTCGCGATCGAGGGCGGTCAAGGTGCGGCTTCGGCGCGCATTCGCGAATTGGTCGCGGCGCTCACTGAAAACGTGGTCGCCGCCCTGGCGCGGCGCCAGCCCGGAGGCGGTACTTTCCACATAGAAGACATTCAGGACCAGGTCGAACTGGCGTTGATGCGCTCCGGCGAACACGAAGTCGCCCGGGCATATGTGCTGTATCGCGAGCAGCGCACCAAGGCGCGCTCGCAGGAGCAGGCCAGGCAAAAGGACAAGGCTGCCGCCCCGGAATTGCACGTGGTCGACAACGGCGTGCGGCGGCCGATCGACTTGGCCGGGTTGAAAAATTTGCTCAATGCCTGCTGCGAGGACCTGGGCGAAGCGGTTGAGCCGGGCATTATTTACAACGAGACGCTGAAAAACCTGTATGACGGCGTGCCGGTCGAGGAGATCCGAAAATCGGCCATCCTGTCGGCGCGCGCGCTGATCGAAAAGGACCCGGCCTACAGTTTCGTCACCGCGCGGCTGTTGCTGAACACCATCCGCATCGAGATCCTGGGCGAGGAAGTGCCTCAAGCGCAAATGGCCAGGCGCTACGCCGAGTATTTCCCGGAATTTATCAAGCGTGGCATCGCCGCCGAACTGCTGGACGAACGGCTGGCCAAATTCGACTTGGTGCGCCTGGGCAAGGCGCTGGACGCAGCGCGTGACTTGAAATTCGGCTATCTGGGTCTGCAGACCCTGTATGACCGTTACTTCCTGCACCGGGACGGGCAACGCATCGAGCTGCCGCAGGCGTTCTTTATGCGCGTGGCCATGGGTCTGGCTCTGAACGAGATCGACCGCGAGGCGCGCGCCATCGAGTTCTATCAGGTACTGTCATCCTTCGATTTCATGAATTCGACGCCGACCCTGTTCAATTCTGGCACGCTGCGCTCGCAACTCTCCAGCTGCTATCTGACGACGGTCGCGGACGACCTTGACGGCATTTACGAATCGATCAAGGACAACGCGCTGCTCGCCAAATACGCGGGCGGGCTGGGCAACGACTGGACCCCGGTGCGCGCCCTGGGCTCGCACATCAAGGGCACCAACGGCAAGTCGCAGGGCGTGGTTCCGTTCCTGAAGGTGGTGAACGACACCGCCGTGGCGGTCAACCAGGGCGGAAAGCGCAAGGGAGCGGTGTGTGCCTATCTCGAGAGCTGGCACCTGGACATCGAAGAATTTCTCGAGTTGAGGAAGAACACGGGCGACGACCGCCGCCGCACCCACGATATGAACACGGCGAACTGGATTCCGGATCTGTTCATGAAGCGGGTGATGGAAAACGGCGAGTGGACGCTGTTCTCGCCCTCGGACTGCCCCGACCTGCACGACAAGTTCGGCAAGGAATTCGAGAAAGCGTATCTAGGCTACGAGGAAAAGGCCGCCAGGGGCGAGCACAAGCTGTTCAGAAAGATCCCGGCGCTGCAGCTGTGGCGCAAGATGCTTTCGATGCTGTTCGAGACCGGGCATCCCTGGATCACGTTCAAGGATCCGTGCAATATCCGCTCGCCGCAATCCCATGTCGGCGTCGTGCACAGCTCCAACCTGTGCACCGAGATTACGCTCAACACCAACGAGCACGAGATTGCGGTGTGCAACCTGGGTTCGGTCAATCTGGTCGCCCATCTGAAGGACGGCCAGCTCGATCAGGCCAAGTTGCAGCGCACCATCGTCACTGCGATGCGCATGCTCGATAACGTCATCGACATCAATTACTACGCCGTGGGCAAGGCGCGCAATTCCAACCTGAAGCACCGCCCGGTGGGCATGGGCATCATGGGCTTCCAGGACTGCCTGCATGTGCTGCGTATTCCTTACGGCTCGAAGGACGCGGTGGAGTTCGCCGACCGCTCGATGGAGGCGGTCACCTATTACGGCTACCTGGCTTCGACCGAGCTGGCCGAGGAGCGCGGCCGCTATTCGACCTATCGTGGATCGCTGTGGGATCGCGGCATTCTGCCGCAGGACACTCTGGCCTTGCTGCGCGAGGAGCGCGGTGGTCATGTGGAAATCGACATGAGCGCCGGCATGGACTGGGATGGGCTGCGCGAGCGCATCAGGCAGCACGGCATGCGCAACTCCAACTGCATTGCGATCGCCCCGACCGCCACCATCGCCAACATCATCGGCGTGTCCGCTTCGATTGAGCCCACTTACCAGAACCTGTATGTGAAATCGAATCTTTCGGGCGAATTCACCGTAGTCAACGAATACTTGGTGGACGATTTGAAGCGCCTGGGCTTGTGGGACGAAGTCATGATCGCCGACCTGAAGTATTTTGACGGTAATCTGGCCAAGATCGACCGCGTTCCGGCGGAGCTGCGCAAGCTCTACGCCACCGCGTTCGAAATCGAGCCGCTGTGGCTGGTCGAAGCTGCAGCGCGCCGGCAAAAATGGATCGATCAGTCGCAGTCACTCAATATCTATATGGCGGGGGCCTCCGGCAAGCGCTTGGACGACACCTACAAGCTCGCCTGGAAGCGCGGCTTGAAGACCACTTATTACCTGCGCTCGATGGGAGCCACCCACGCCGAGAAGTCGACAGTGAAGGCAGGGCAGTTGAACGCCGTTCCCG
Organism: uncultured Enterobacteriaceae bacterium; assembly: GCA_964601155.1. Classification (GTDB taxonomy): domain Bacteria; phylum Pseudomonadota; class Gammaproteobacteria; order Burkholderiales; family SG8-39; genus 2-12-FULL-64-23. The sequence continues at coordinate 35,491 of CAZRMO010000020.1, read as the reverse complement.
AGGGCGGGATACCCTCGGCGGCAAAGAGCGCGGAGCCGGTCGAACCAAAGTCTTGCGCGCTTGACGACCCGGAATGCGAAGCATGCCAGTAGCTGGCCACAGGAACTGTTGAGAGATGAGCATGCTCAATTTTGACGACGAAATGGCGGTTTCCCCCGGTCTCGGTCTGCAGCAGCGGCAGGGTTTCATGCCTGCGTCGCGTGCGGGGGCGGGCGCCCGGCAGGAAAGTGCGCCGCAGGAGGCGCGCGCCGAGGAACTGCGCCGCATCCGCGTGGAAGACAAGCGCATCATCAACGGCAGCACCGATGTCAACCAGCTGGTGCCGTTCAAGTACAAATGGGCATGGGAGAAGTATTTGTCCGCCTGCGCCAACCACTGGATGCCGCAGGAAATCAACATGAGCCGCGACATCGCGACCTGGAAGGATCCGAACGGACTGACCGAGGACGAGCGCCGCATCATCACGCGTAACCTCGGCTTTTTCGTCACCGCCGATTCGCTTGCCGCAAACAACATCGTGCTCGGCACCTACCGCCATATCAGCGCGCCGGAATGCCGCCAGTATCTGCTGCGCCAGGCTTTCGAGGAGGCGATTCACACCCACGCGTACCAGTACATCGTGGAAAGCCTGGGCCTGGACGAAGGCGAGGTCTTTAACGCCTATCACGAGATTCGCAGCATCCGCGACAAGGATGAGTTCCTGATTCCTTTCATCGACACGCTTACCAATTCGGCGTTCAAGACCGGCACGCCAGAGGCCGATCAGGAATTGCTCAAGAGCCTGATCGTGTTTGCCTGCATCATGGAGGGGCTGTTCTTCTATGTCGGCTTCACCCAGATACTTGCGATGGGGCGCCAGAACAAGATGACTGGCGCCGCCGAGCAGTACCAGTACATCCTGCGCGACGAGTCGATGCACTGCAATTTCGGCATTGACCTCATCAACCAGATCAAGATGGAAAATCCCCATCTCTGGACCTCGGCCTTCCGCGAAGAGATCCGGGGCTACATCAAAACGGCGGTCGAACTCGAGTACCGTTACGCGGAGGACACCATGCCGCGCGGCGTACTCGGCTTGAACGCGCCGATGTTCAAGGAATATCTGCGTTACATCGCCAATCGCCGCTGCCAGCAGATCGGCGTAGAGCAGCTCTATCCGGGCGCGAGCAATCCTTTTCCCTGGATGAGCGAAATGACCGATTTAAAGAAAGAGCGCAACTTCTTCGAGACCCGGGTGATCGAGTACCAGACCGGAGGTGCGCTCAGTTGGGATTAGCAAACTTCATGGTGTGGGGCGGAGGCAGGAATGCATAAGTTGACTGAGGTTCGGGCAGATAACGATTACAGCTTGTGGCTGCGTTTCGACGACGGGCTGGAAGGAAGCGTGTTTCTTGGCAATTTGCTCGAGATCGGCGCATTCAAGCTCTGGCGCGATCGGGAGCAGTTCTGCCGCGTGGCGATAGACCCGGCGGCAAAGACCCTGGTTTGGGATGGCGGGATCGAGCTTGATCCAGCTGTTTTGTATCGTGATCTGCTTGAGCGCAAGGCCGCATGAGGCCGGCGCGCTTGCACGCAAGGGATTCGGCTGGCCGGAGTTTGCTCCGGTCGGGCGAATAATCCGGGCTCGCATAGCCGGGTTTGTAGTAGTTGTTTTTCTTTAACCTGAAGAAGGAGCTTTACCATGGCAACGAAGAAAAAAGCAAAGAAAGCAGCGAAAAAACCGGCTAAAAAAGCCAAAAAAGCCAAGAAAAAAAGGGCAGTAGCTAAAAAGCCTGCAAAAAAGAAAGCGGCCAAGAAAAAGGCCGCCAAGAAAAAGCCTGCGAAAAAAAAAGCGGCAAAAAAAAAGCCAGCTAAAAAGGCCAAAAAGCCCGCCGCCAAAAAGAAAGCGGCAAAAAAAAAGGCTAAACCTGCTGTGAAACCGGCGAAGCCGGCAGCACGTCCGATGGCGGCTCGAGTAGCTCCATCGACTGCGGCAACGCCAGGGGCGAAAACCGCCCTGAATCCGGCAGCAGCTTGGCCTTTTCCGACAGGCTCAAGGCCTTAACGCAGGTGGGACTGTCTCGCGGTCAGCCTTGGCGCAAGCGAAGGCTGTACCGCGGGCATTCGCCCTGAGCCGAATTGTCCCGGCTGCGCTACCCGCTTCTTTCACGGGATCGCTGGTAATGCAGCTGGGATCGTTTCTTCGGCAGCCCTGATTTCAAGACCAGATTGCCTGAAGTCCGGGGTGGCGTCAATTTGGGCCTACGATGGCGCTTGTTGCGCCGCAACATTTTATTCTCGTTTCACTTGACATAAGCTAACCGTTTCAATAGAATAGCGTCTGTTGCATCACATCAAGTCAGTAATCCGCCGCAAAACCAGCTGGCAGCTAAGCTGGGCTTTGGTCGCAGTTTCTTAAGGTTCGAACGGCATTTTGCTTAGCCGTTTCAAGTAACTAGATTTAGGAAGTGTCTTCTTAGGAGGGGGGTTGCTAGTTGCAGCTCAGCTTAACTGCGGGCTGCGGCGCACTAGCAGACTTGGGCAGCACGGGCGCGCGCGGCACTTTATAATGAAGGTAGGCGACCTGGGGATTGTGGATTGTATCGGCGAGTAATCTGATGCGGTCCAGCTGGTAAGTTATTCTTTTTTGGCAAGGAGGTAGCACATGGACAACCTGAAACAGTTTGCCCTGCGGACCTGCACATTGACTACCGTATACCTGCGCAACGGCTTGACCGTGTTCGGGGCTGTCGCGATCATTGCGTTGCTTATGGGGGCTCGGCCGGTCGTGGACCAGGGTGCCCAGTCCGCACCGGCATCCGCGGTATCCGGCACTATTCGCCATGAGGGTATTACCCTGCTCGTGCCGACTGCCGATACCGAAAGCCCGCAATACCACGCGCTCGCCGTGTATCTGTCGCACCGATATAGGGTGGCGCAGGATGCGACCGAACAGCTGGTCGAAGCGGCACATGAGGCGGGTCGCCGCACGGGCCTTGATCCGTTGCTGATTCTGGCGGTAATGGCGGTCGAATCGCGCTTCAACCCGATTGCTGAGAGCGTCGTGGGTGCCAAGGGCCTGATGCAGGTGATCCCCAAGTACCATCAGGAAGCGCTAGATGCGCTCGGTGGCGAAGACGCGGTATTTGATCCCATGACCAACATTCTGGTTGGCGCACGCATCCTCAAGGATGCAGTGCGGCGCGGGGGCGGTCTGATGCCCGGGCTGCAGCTCTATAACGGCGCCTATGGGGACAACACCCAGCAGTATGCGCAGAAAGTGATGGCCGAAAAACAGCGCATGCAACGGATGCTGAAGCGTTTCCGGCCGGCGACATCGGCGGCGACAGCGGCCTAGGTATGCCGGCGCGGCGTAGCGCCGCGCGCGGTACCATGCGTCGAGGGCCTGCACCGATCCCCTGCTGGCGTGCGGTGGCCGCGCAGACGGCTGTCGCAAGGCGGCTACGTTCCGGTGGTTTCGTCCTTGGCTCGGGCTCGCGACGCGTCCTTCAATAGTCCGCCAGAAACTTGCGTAAGCGGTGAACACCCTCGCGCAAATCGCTCATTGAGCGCGTATAGGCGAAGCGTACATAGCGCTCGGCCTGGTTCGAGCCGAAATCCTTGCCCGGAGTGATTGCGACTCCGGCTTGCTCCAATAGATCCAGAGCGAACTTTCCGCTGTCCGCGGCGAAGCGCTCGATCCCGGCGTAGACGTAGAACGCCCCTTCCGGAGTCACCGGAATGGAGAATCCCAATTCGCGTAGCGCCGGCACCAGGTAGTCGCGCCGCCGCCTGAACTCGTCGCGGCGCTGCTCCAGAATGGCGGTAGTCTCTGGGGCAAAGGCGGCGATACCGGCGTACTGGGCCGGCGCCGAAGGGCAGATGAATGCATTCTGTGCGAATGTCTCGACCTCGCGCGCATGGTCCTGCGGCACCACCAGCCAGCCCAGGCGCCACCCGGTCATGTTGAAATATTTGGAGAAGCTGTTCACTACGAATACGCGGTCCGAGTGCGCGAGCGCGCTCTCGAATCCGCTCGCATAGGTGAGCCCCTGGTAGATTTCGTCAATGATCGCCACTCCGCCGCGCGCGTGCACCGCCTCGATGATGGCGCGCATTTCCTCCGGCGCAATCATGGTTCCAGTCGGGTTGGACGGGGAGGCAATGAGCACACCGCGTGTTTTCTCCGACCAGTTGGACTCGATCAAGCCGCGCGTAAGCTGGTACTGCGTCTGCGGTCCGACCGGGATACTCTTGACCCGCCCTTCGAAGAAACGCACCAAGTGCCGGTTGCATGGATAGGCCGGGTCCGGCATCAGGATTTCGTCGCCGGGATTGACCAGCACGCCAGCGGCGATCAACAGCGCGCCCGAGGCGCCGGCAGTGACCGCGATGCGAGAGGCCGGCACGTCCAGACGATAGCGCTCGCGGTAATGGTGCGAAATCGCCTGGCGCAGTAGCGGCATGCCGACGGCAGAGGTATAGTGGATGGGATGCTGCTTCAATGCCTCGGTGCACGCGGCGATCACCGGATCGGGCGCGGTGAAATCGGGCTCGCCGATTTGCATTTGCACGACATGCTTGCCCTGTGCCTCCATCTCTTTTGCGCGATTCCATATTTCCATCACCTGGAAAGGCTGGATATCGGTCATTCTGCGGGCGATCGGCATAGTTGTATTATGACACCGCTCGGGGCGGTGGTTCGAGTGGTTTTCTCGCGGTTTCCGGCGGTCATCGAACAGGCGGCTTCTTGCGCCGCGCCGTCCGCCGGCGTTAGCTCTAGGCCTATCGCGGGACTATAATCTGCAGTTCCGACAGCAGTTTTCATACCCAGGAAAAATCATGGAAGACCCATTGCGCAAGGCCGCCCTCGACTATCACCGCCTGCCCAAGCCGGGCAAGATTTCGGTAACTCCGACCAAGGGTTTGGTCAATCAGCACGACCTTGGCCTGGCCTATACGCCCGGGGTGGCGATGGCGTGCGAGGAGATTGTGCGCGACCCGGCGGAAGCGCGCAACCTGACCGCCCGCGCCAACCTGGTGGGTGTGGTTACCAACGGCACTGCGGTGCTCGGGCTGGGTGCAATTGGCCCGCTCGCAGCCAAGCCGGTGATGGAAGGCAAGGCGGTTCTGTTCAAGAAGTTCGCCGGTATCGACTGCTTCGACATCGAGGTGAACGAACTCGACCCGGTCAAGCTGGTTGAGGTGATCGCAGCGCTGGAACCCACGTTCGGCGGCATCAACCTCGAGGACATCAAGGCGCCGGAGTGCTTTTACGTCGAGAAGATGCTGCGCGAGCGCATGAAGATTCCGGTGTTCCACGACGATCAGCATGGCACCTCCATCATCGTCGGCGCGGCGATCCTCAACGGCCTGCGCGTGGTCGGCAAGGATATCGCCAAGGTCAAGCTCGTGGTCTCCGGTGCGGGCGCCGCGGCGCTGGCCTGCCTCGATCTGTTGGTGAGCCTGGGCATGAACATGAACAATATATGGGTCTCCGACATCAAGGGCGTGGTGTACGCGGGGCGCAAGGAGGAGATGGACCCGAACAAGACACGCTACGCCAAGCAGACCGATGCGCGCACCCTGGGCGAAATTATCGCCGGTGCCGACGTGTTTCTCGGCCTGTCGGCGGGCAAGGTACTCAAACCCGAAATGGTGAAGCAAATGGCGGCGAAACCGCTGATCCTCGCGCTCGCCAATCCGGAGCCGGAAATCCAGCCTGCCTTGGCCAGGGCGGCCCGGCCTGATGCGGTCATCGCCACCGGCCGCTCGGATTTTCCCAACCAGGTGAACAACGTGCTCTGCTTTCCGTTCATTTTTCGCGGCGCGCTCGATGCGGGGGCCACCACCATCAACGAGGCGATGAAGCTCGCCTGCGTGCATGCCATCGCCGACCTCGCCATGGCGGAGCAGTCCGACATCGTCGCTGCGGCCTATGGCGAAAAGAACGTCGCCTTCGGGCCCGAATACCTCATTCCCAAACCCTTCGACCCGCGCCTGATCATCAAGATTGCGCCGGCAGTAGCCAAGGCGGCGATGGACTCTGGCGTGGCGACGCGCCCGATCACCGACCTGGATCTGTATGCGCAGCAGCTGAATGAATTCGTCTATCACTCGGGCCTGCTGATGAAGCCGGTATTTTCGGCGGCCAAGGCGGCGCCGAAAAACCGCATCGTGCTGGCCGAAGGCGAAGACGAGCGCGTCCTGCGCGCCACCCAGGTTATTGTGGACGAGCGCTTGGCGCGGCCCATTCTGGTTGGTCGGCCTGCGGTGGTCGAACGCCGCCTGGAACGGTTCGGCCTGCGCATCAAGCCAGGCGTAGATTTCGAATTGGTCAACCCGGAGAACGACCCGCGCTACCGCGAGTACTGGGAGGAATACCACCGGCTCGCAGAGCGCCGCGGCGTATCGCAACACTATGCTCAGATCGAAATGCGTCGGCGCTTAACCCTAATCGGCGCCATGATGCTGCACCGTGGTGCCGCAGATGGCATGATCTGCGGTACTTTCGGCACACACGCGCTGCACCTGCGCTACGTCGATCAGGTGATCGGTCTGCGCCCGGGGGTGAAGCACTACTACGCCATGAACGTGCTGCTGCTGCCCAAGCGTACGGTATTCATTTGCGACACCTACGTCAATTTCGAACCCAGCGCGGAGCAGGTGGCCGAGATGGCGGTGCTGGCGGCGGAGGAAATACGCCGCTTCGGCATCACCCCCAAGGCGGCACTGCTGTCGCATTCGAGCTTCGGCACCAGCGAGCAGCCCACCGCGGTGAAGATGCGTGAGGCCCTGGCGCTGATCCAGGCGCTGGCCCCGGAACTCGAGATTGACGGCGAGATGCACGGCGATGCGGCGTTGTCCGAGGACGTGCGTGGCGCTGCGTTCCCACATTCGCGGCTCAAGGGCGAAGCGAATCTGCTGCTCATGCCGACGGTGGACGCGGCCAACATCGCCTTCAATCTGCTCAAGACGGCGGCCGGCGACGGCATCGCGCTCGGGCCGGTCCTGCTCGGTGCGGCCAAGCCGGTACACATACTCACGCCATCGGCGACGGTGCGGCGCATCGTCAATATGGCGGCATTGACGGTGGTGGACGCAAACGCGGCGCGCAGCCAGTTGCAACTTTCGATGTAGCGATCGCATGAAACAGGCCAGACCCAAAGCCGGCCTGATTCTAACCGGCGGCGGCGCGCGGGCCGCCTACCAGGTGGGC
>CAZRMO010000020.1:0-28193 GCA_964601155.1 uncultured Enterobacteriaceae bacterium | reverse complement strand
GGCGTTTCTGGGCGCCGGTCAGTGAGTTTGGATTAAACTGCTAGCCTCCCATCGCGAAATCGAGGTGTTGCCATGTCCGAGCCGCTACCGGATCCATTTGAGTTCTTGAAAAAACTGTGGAATCCCATGGGATTGCCGATGCCGGGCATGGTCGCGCCCACGCTCGACGTCGAGGCCGTGGAAAAAAAGATCGCCGATCTGAAATCGGTGGAGAACTGGCTCACGCTCAACCTCAATATGCTGCGCCTGTCGATCCAGGGGCTGGAGATGCAGCGCGGTACGCTGGCGGCGATGAAAGCCATGCAGCCCGCAGCGGCCGGCACCGAGGCGGAGGCGGGAAAGAATCCCTTCCCCGATCCGGCCGCCTGGTTGGCCATGATGCAGGCGGCCGCCGCTGGTGCTGCGGCCAAGCCGGCCAAGGCGAAACCAGCAGAGGCAACGCCGGCCAAAAACAAACCCAAATAGTAGGAAGCGATGCCGCCCGTCAGGTTCGCCTTTGCGTGGATCGGGGCGGATTTTTTGCGGTAACATTGCGGTCCACTCCGGTTCGGACAGGGTGGTCTTAGCGCGACCTTTCCGTGAATTTTCGTAAACCTTTCTCTTGTTGGGAACAGAACATGGCAAAAGCGATCCGAATACACAAACAAGGCGGCCCCGAGGTCATGGTGTGGGAAGACGTCGAGGTTGGCGAGCCCGGAAAGGGCCAGGCGCGCGTGCGCCACCACGCCTGCGGCCTGAATTACATCGATGTCTATCACCGCTCCGGGCTGTACCCGTTGCAGGTACCCAGCGGCATCGGCCTGGAGGCGGCTGGCGTGGTCGAGGCGGTGGGCGAGGGCGTGACCAACGTCAAAAAGGGCGACCGCGTGGCCTATGCTGCGCCGCCGGTTGGCGCTTATGCCGAGGTGCGGCTCATGACCGCCGACCGGCTGGTGAATCTGCCCGATGGCCTGTCGTTTGACCAGGGCGCGGCGATGATGCTGCAGGGCATGACGGCGCAATATCTGCTCAATCGCACCTACAAGGTCCAGCCGGGCGACACCATCCTCATCCATGCTGCGGCCGGCGGCGTCGGCCTAATCGTTTGCCAGTGGGCAAAAGCGCTCGGCGCCACGGTGATCGGCACCGTCGGTTCGGACGAGAAGGCGGCGCTGGCGAAGGCGCACGGCTGCGACCACACTATCGTCTATACGCGCGAGAATTTCACCGAGTGTGTGAAGGCGATCACAGGCGGCGCGCTGCTGCCCGTGGTGTACGACTCGATCGGCAAGGATACCTTCGTCGGATCCCTCGACTGCCTGCGTCCGCTCGGCATGATGGTGAGTTTCGGCAACGCTTCGGGCCCGGTGCCGGCGTTCGACTCGGGCCTGCTCGCCTCGCGCGGCTCGCTGTTTTTCACGCGGCCCAGCCTGATGCATTACACCGCGAAACGCGAGGATCTGGTGGCATCGGCCAAGGACCTTTTCGACATCGTGCTGTCGGGCAAAGTGAAAATCGAGGTGCCGCAGCGCTACGCGCTCAGCGACGCGGTGCAGGCGCACCGGGATCTGGAAGCGCGCAAGACCACCGGCTCGACACTGCTCATCCCCTGAGAAGTACCGGGCGACGCGTCCGCCGGCCACGCCGCAACCGGTCAGCCGGCGTTAACGCTCCGGCGCCGGTCCGGCTGGGCTCATGCGGATTCCGGGCTACAATTGATCGATGAAATCTGACGCAAGCGGCGTGCAGGAAATCGTCAGCCGGGCAAGCGAAGCCTGGCTGCGACAGCGCTTCGCCGGCGGCCAAACCGTGGCGCCGGTCGCTGCAGGAGACGGTCATCTGTGGCACCCAACCGAGGCGTTGCGGCCGGCGGCGGTACTGGTGCCGGTGGTTCGGCGCGACGCCGGGCTTACCGTCCTGTTTACCCGGCGCACCGACCATCTGTATGACCACGCCGGTCAGATCAGCTTTCCCGGAGGCCGCAGCGAGGCCCAGGATGAATCGTCCGCGGCGACGGCCTTGCGCGAAACCTTCGAGGAAATCGGCCTGCCGCGCTCCCTGGTGGAGGTGCTGGGGCCGCTGTCCGAGTACACCACGGTAACGGGATACCGTGTCACCCCGGTAGTGGGACTGGTGAGTCCGCCGCCGGCATTCAAGCTGGATCCGTTCGAGGTGGCGGAGGCGTTCGAGGTGCCCTTGGCGTTTGTTCTCGATTCACGCAACCATCAGCGCAACACCCTGCAGTACCAGGGCCGCACGCGGCATTACTACGCCATACCCTATGAACAGCACTATATCTGGGGTGCCACGGCGGGAATGCTGATGAATCTCTGCGCGTTTCTGAGCGCATGCTAGCCAGGCGGCGGCGGGATCCGCAGTGCCGGTTTTCGCGCGAATACCGGGATTGCGAGCCCATGGGTTTGAGCGGCCTTAGTGCCTATGGTATCTTCGCCTCTGTTCCCGGTCGCTTTTGACCGCGCCGTTCCGGGAGTCTTGCCTTTCCCATGAGCCTCGTCTCGCTGATCATCGCCCTGTTGCTGGAGCAGTGGCGGCCGCTCGCCGACCGCAAGGAACTGGTGTCCTGGGCCACACGTTTTGCCGATTTCCTGCAGCAGCACTTCAATGCCGGTGAGCGCGGACACGGGGTGATCGCGTGGGTGCTGGGTGTGGTGCCGGCAATACTGCTGGCCGCGCTTGCCTATTACCTGCTCCATCGCCTGTCGCCGCTGCTGGCGCTGGCTTTCAACGTGCTCATACTCTACGTGACCATGGGGTTTCGCCAAGTCGGCCATTATTTTACCGACATTCATTGGGCGCTGAAGAGCGGCGACCTGGATCAGGCGCGCGCCATCCTGGGCCAGTGGCGCGGCGCGAGCTGCGAGCGGCTGAATGCGGAGGAAGTGGCCCGTCTCACCATCGAGGAAGCGCTGACGGCTTCGTACCAGCATGTGTTCGCCGTGGTGTTCTGGTTCGTGCTGCTGCCCGGGCCGATGGGTGCGATCCTCTACCGGATGGCGTCGTTCCTGCATCGGCGTTGGGCCGAGGGCGGCGACAGCGAACTCGCCGCGTTCGGCAGCTTCGCCGGCCAGGTTTTCCGGCTGCTCGACTGGATCCCTGCGCGGCTGACCGGGATCGCCTTTGCGGTCGTCGGCGATTTCGAGGACGCGGCCTATTGCTGGCGCACGCAGGCGGCGAAATGGCCCGACCCCTCGCTCGGAGTCGTTCTTGCCAGCGCTGCCGGCGCCATGGGCGTGCGCCTGGGGATGCCCTTTCTCTCGGAGGTGAGTCCGCTTGACCGGCCGGAACTGGGTCTTGGGGACGACGCCGACGTGGGTTTTCTCGACAGCACCATCGGCCTGGTTTGGCGCGCCTTGGTCGTAATATTGTTCATATTGCTGCTGCTTGCGATTGCGCGGGCGCTGAGCTAGCGGCGCTTACGCTGCGACGTGTCTTTAGATTTGCGGCCGTGGCGCGCCGCAACGCCAGCACGCGCTGAATTGGCCTTCCAGCGCCTCGCCGCACTCGGGGCAGCGCCACGAAGGCCCGGCCACGGGAACGCGGTCGAAGTCGGTGACAATGCGTCTGGCCCGGTCGAAGTCGCGATCGTCCAGCAGCCACAACTCGGGCGCGCATTCGGTGAACGGGATATCGCCGGCAAGCCGGCTGAGCAACTCGTTCTTGAGGTGACAGCGGATGCCTTCGGCCTCGAGCAGGTTCTTCAGGTGGTGGACCTCGAGCAGCTTGAGTGAACTGTAGAGCAATCGCATCGTTATTTAAAACCAGTTTCGGCGCGGCTGATGCGGCGGAACATCTCCAGCCGGCGCGGGTGTATCGTTCCTGCGTCCGCCGCTTGCGACAGGGCGCAACCCGGCTCGCTCAGGTGGCGGCAGTTTTGAAAACGGCACTGTCCCAGAAAACTGCGGAATTCTACAAATCCCGCTTCGATATCCTGCGGCGCCAGGTGATGCAGGCCGAACTCCTGCAGGCCGGGGCAATCGATGAGAGTGGTGTCGGCTTCCAGCCGGTACAGCCTGGCTTGGGTCGTGGTGTGACGGCCGGAGGCGAGAAAGGCGGAAATTTCCCTGGTGGCGACATGTGCGTGCGGAAGCAGGGCGTTGATGATGGTCGACTTGCCCATGCCGGACTGGCCTACCAGCACGCTAGCCTGGTGCGCGAGCAGCGGGCGTAAGGGGTCCGCCCCCTCCAGCGCCGACAGTTCGACCACGCGATAGCCGGCCTGGATGTAGGGTGCGAGCCGCGCCAATGCCGCTGCGGCGGCTTCCTTGAGGTCGCACTTGTTAAGCAGGATCAGAGCGCGCATGTCCTGATCTTCGGCCGCCACCAGGCAGCGGTTGATCAATTCCTCGCTGAAGCTGGGCTCGGCGGCGACCACAATGGCGAGTTGGGACACGTTTGCCGCGATCAGCTTTTGCCGGTGCGCGGCAGAGCGCGAGAACAGGGTGGAGCGCGTATCCACCGCCTCGATCACGCCCTGCTCGACGGCGGTGCGTGCGAACATCACGCGGTCGCCGCACGCAACTGCGCTCTGCTTGCCGCGCGGAAAGCAGGCGAATCGGGCGCCGTCGCCGGTTTCAACCAGGTAGTGGCGACCATGGGCTGCGATCACCTGGCCCGCAAGCATTAAATCCGGCAAAGCGCCTCGATTTTGGCCGCACAGATGAAATCATTCTCCGAAATGCCGCCGACAGAGTGGGTGCTGAACGCGACGCGGCATTTGTCGTAGCCCATCAGCATGTCCGGGTGATGATCCTCGCGCTGCGCGATCCAGGCGACGGCATTCACGAAAGCGATGGTCTCGCCGTAGTTCCCGAATGCAAAAGTCTTGCTGATAGCGCCTTCCCCGTACGCCCATCCCGGCAGCTGCGCCAGGCCAGCGTCGATCTGCGCGCGCGCCAGCGGCGGTGTGCCCGCGGGCAGCGGGCGGCAGCTTCCAAACTGGAACTTGTCGGTGTTCATGCGGGCTGTGGCTGCGCCTGCAGCCGGGCGCCCTGCAAGCGGGCGATGCGCAACAGCGCCGGCGGATGCGAATCGTAGAAGGCCGAATACAAGGGGTCGGGCGTGAGCGTGGCGGCGTTGTCCTGGTACAGCTTCACCAGTGCGTGAATCAGGTCGGAGGGGGTCGCATGGCTCGCGGCATACGCGTCGGCTTCGTATTCATGCTTGCGCGAATACAGGCTGCCGAGCGGGTGCAGAAGGAAGGTAAACACCGGCACCACCATGAAGAACAGCAGCAAGGCGAGCGCGGTCGAATGCGACTGCACGTTGAGGCCGGCATAGAACCAATCCTGCTTCATCGCGTAACCGAGCAGCCAGAGAAACGCCAAGCTCATCGCGAACAGGGCCGCCATGCGCTTCCATACGTGGTGGTACTTGAAATGCCCCAACTCGTGCGCCAGCACAGCCTCGATCTCCGCCGGTGCCAGGCGCTCGATCAGGGTGTCGAACAGCACGATGCGCTTGGCCGCGCCAAACCCGGTGAAATAGGCATTGCCGTGGCTGGAGCGGCGCGAACTGTCCATCACGAACAGCCCCTGCGCCCTGAAGCCGCACTTTGCCAGCAGCGCCTCGATGCGGTTCTTGAGTGCGGCGTCCTCCAGCGGCGTGAATTTGTTGAACAGCGGCGCGATCAGAGTTGGGTAGACGGTGAGCACCAGCAGATTGAACGCCATCCAGGTGAGCCAGACATACAGCCACCATTGTTCACCCATGCGCTGCATCAGCCACAGCACGCACACGAGCAGAGGCAAACCCAGCGCCGCGGCGAGCAGCGTCTGCTTGGCGAGGTCGGCGAAGAACAGCCCCGGGGTCATCTTGTTGAAGCCGAAGCGCGCTTCGATAACGAAGGTGCGATACAGCGACAGCGGCAGGTCGACGAGGCCGGAGATCAGGGCGACGCTGGCGACGAGGGCGATGCCCTGCGCATAGCTGCCGGCAGCGAAGGCGCGCAAGCACAGATCATGCAGCGCCTGCAGCCCACCGCCCAGGGTGAGCACCAGCAAGAACAGGGCGCCGATCAGCAGGTCGATTATGCCCAGCCGCGTCTTGTCGATGCTGTAATCGGCTGCTTTCTGGTGTGCTGCCAGGCTAATGTGCTGCGAGAAGTCGGCGGGCACTTGCTCGCGGCAGTGCGCGATGTGCCGGATGTGGCGCCGGGCCAGCCACAGGCGCAGGCCCAGGGTGAGCGCGAGCGCTGCAAGAAAAACGGCGGTGAAAGTCTGCATCTGGCTGAAATATGACACAATAAAGCCCTTCAATCAATCGAACCCGGAAACCCCGCGGCATGCCTCAAGATCAGAATAATCTCGCCTGGTTAGACATGGAAATGACCGGACTTGATCCCGACCGCGACAAAATTATCGAAGTCGCCATCGTGGTCACGGACTCGCAATTGAATACCGTGGCCGAGTCGCCGGTTCTGGTGCTGCATCAGGCCGACAGCGTGCTCGAGGCGATGGACGACTGGAACAAATCCACGCACGCGCGCTCCGGCCTCATTGCGAAAGTCAAGGCATCGACGCTGGCGGAGGCGGAAGTCGAACAGCGGTATCTTGATTTTCTCGCGCAGTACCTGCCCATCAGGACTTCGCCGATCTGCGGCAATTCCATCTGCCAGGATCGCCGGTTCCTCGCGCGCCACATGCCGCGGCTGGAGGCCTATTTCCACTACCGCAATCTCGACGTCAGCACGCTGAAGGAACTGATGAAGCGCTGGAAGCCGGAATTGGCCAAGGGGCTCAGCAAACACGGCAAGCACGAGGCGCTGGCCGACATTTACGAGTCGATCGAGGAGCTCAAGTACTACCGCGAGCACTTCATAAAGCTGTGACGAGCGATGTGCAAGGGCAAATGAGCGGCGGCGTCGGAGCCCCGCACTGGCCCGCGCCCCTTGCATGCATAAGCGGATTCAAAGCGGCACCACCTTTCCCGGATTCATCAGGTTGTCGGGGTCGAACAGTCGCTTGATATCGCGCATCACGTCTACGGCCTCGCCCAGTTCCTCTTTCAGCCAGGACTGCTTGCCCAGCCCGATGCCGTGTTCTCCGGTGCAGGTGCCTTCCATCGCGAGCGCGCGCTCGACCAGGCGCTTATTGAAGGACTTCGCGAGTTCCTGCTCTTCCGGTTTGTTCGGATCGACCAGGAACATCAGGTGGAAGTTGCCGTCGCCGACGTGTCCCAGCAAGGGCACAGGGCACAGGTAGCCGGCCACGTCCTTCATGGTTTCGGACACGCACTCCGCGAGCCGCGAAATCGGCACGCACACGTCCGTTGAAATCGCCCGGCAGCCGGGGCGCAGCTGCAGGCCTGCGAAGTAGGCATTGTGGCGCGCCTCCCACAGTTTTGTGCGGTCCTCGGCCCTGGTCGCCCACTGAAAATCCATGCCGCCGTTTTCCCTGGCGATTTCCTGCACCGCTTCGGCCTGTTCCACCACGCTCGCCTGCGTGCCGTGGAATTCGAAGAACAGCGTCGGGGCGAGGCGGTAGTCGGTCTTGCTGTATTTGTTGATGCAGCCGATCGCGGTCGCATCCACGATCTCGCAGCGCGCCACCGGCACGCCCGCCTGTATGGTTTGAATTACGGTCCTGGTACAGCCTTCGACCGAATCGAAAGCGCATACCGCCGCCGACATCGCCTCCTGCACCGCATACAGTTTTACCGTGATTTCGGTGATGATGCCTAGCGTCCCCTCCGAGCCGACAAACAGCCGCGTCAGGTCGTAGCCGGCCGCGGATTTTTTCGCCCGGCGCGCGGTTTTGATGATGCGTCCGTCTGCGAGCACCACGGTGAGTGAAATCACGTTCTCGCGCATGGTGCCGTAGCGCACCGCATTGGTGCCCGAAGCGCGCGTCGCGCTCATGCCGCCTATGGTCGCATCGGCGCCGGGATCGATGGGAAAGAACAGCCCCGTGTGGCGGATGTGCTCGTTCAGCTGCTTGCGCGTGACGCCCGCCTGTACCACCGCGTCGAGGTCGGCCTCGTGCACCTCGAGCACTCGGTTCATCTGGCTCAGGTCGAGGCACACGCCGCCCTTCACCGCCAGGATATGGCCCTCGAGCGAAGTGCCAACGCCATAGGGAATCATCGGCACGCGGTGGCGGCGGCAGACATTGACGATATCGCGCACCTCCTCCGTGGACTGCGGGAAAACTACGGCGTCGGGCGCCGCATACGGAAAATAGGACTCGTCCTTGCCGTGCTGCTCGCAGATGCCGCGCGCAGTGGTGGCGCGCTCGCCCAGTAGGGCCTTGAGTTCGTTGACTAGCGTGACATTGAGTTCGCGGGGCTGGTTCATGGTGGCGTCCCTCAGTGGTGGGATCGGCAATTATAGAAGCAGTGCGAGGGGCGAGCATAGCAAATCATCGCTGCGGCAGATCCGGACGCCGGATCGACCTTGCCGGACGCGCATTTTGGCGGTTTGCATGGTATCGCTCCGCCGATCCGCCCGCGACGCGGGCCCCATTGTGTCGCGGACCTCATTGTTGCCAGTTTACCGGG
Organism: uncultured Enterobacteriaceae bacterium; assembly: GCA_964601155.1. Lineage (GTDB taxonomy): Bacteria > Pseudomonadota > Gammaproteobacteria > Burkholderiales > SG8-39 > 2-12-FULL-64-23. The sequence goes on along the minus strand of CAZRMO010000020.1, from coordinate 19,700 downwards.
ATCGCGGTAGATTCTTCGTGCGATACTGCGGCTGCCCCGCCGACTACCCGCATCATTCTCAATTCTACAATTCTATCTTGCAAAGGAACGACATGACCGAATTCGACGCCGCCGCGCTCGACTGGCAAACGCAGTACAAGCTGTTGATCGGCAGTATCACGCCGCGGCCGATCGCGCTTGTGACCACGCTCGGCAGCGAGGGGCCGAATGCCGCCCCGTTCAGCTTTTTCAACGGCATTGGTTCCGATCCGGCCATGGTCATGTTCTCGGTCGGCGACAAGGACGGCGGCGCCAAAGACACCGTGGCGAACATCCGCGAGATTCCGGAGTTCGTCGTGCACATCGTAAGCGATGCGATCAAGGAAAAGATGAACATATGCGCGATCGATTATCCGCGCGGCGTGAACGAGATCACGGAGGCGGGTTTCACCGCGCTGGCGTCGACCAAGGTACGACCGCCGCGCATCGCGGAGGCGCCGGTCGCGTTCGAGTGCCGCCTGCTGCAGCGGCTGGAACTCGGCCACACGCCCTATCACCTGGTGATCGGCGAAATCGTGTACTTCCATTTCCACGACGGCATCGTCGATGAAAAGTTTCACGTCGATGTCGGTAAGATCAACCCGATCGGCCGCCTCGCCGGCCGGGGCGGCTATACCCGCATCACCGACCGGTTCGAGATGCCGCGCCTCAAGTACGGCGGCGGCGTGATCGAGGAGTGAACCGTGGAACGGCTGCCGCTGCGCGGCATGGAGCCCGCCTTCGGCATTGAAGCTTGAGATGGATCAATTGCCATCTGCCTTTCGCTGAGGTAGATTCGGAATGTCAGTCACGAGGAGTAAGTCATGAATGCCGGGTTCATAGCGGTATCGAGAGGTTCGCTTGCCGCGCTGGCGGTCCTTTCCTTGGCCGCATGCGCGCCTTCGGGCGTGAGCTACAAGAAGGACGTGCAGCCGATACTCAAGCAGTATTGCGCCGAATGCCACACTCCTGGGGGAAAGGGCTTCGTGGCGAGCGGACTGGATGTCACAAGCTATGAGACCCTGATGAAGGGTACCAAGTTCGGGAAAGTGGTCAAGCCGGGCGACGCACTGACGAGCACGCTCAACATGCTGGTCGAAGGTCGCGCGAACGCCGCGATCCGGATGCCGCACGGTCGGGAGAAGCTCCCGGACAAAGCTATCGAAACGCTCAAAGACTGGGTGAACCAGGGCGCGAAGGACAACTGACGCGCCAAGCAAGCCGATAGGCAGTCAGGCCTCAGCCCAGGGCGCCGGCTGTCTGCAACGCGTCGATTTCCGACGCGTTCAGCCCAAGCAATTCGCGCAGTACCGCGGCCGTGTGTTCGCCCAGCGCCGGCGAAGGCGCGCGGATCGTGCCCGGCGTCGCCGACAGACGCACCGGCACGCCGACGACGCGCAGCTTGCCCGCGCGCGGATGGTCGATCTCGACGATGGAACCGCGTGCTTTGACCTGCGCATGGTCGACCACCTGAGCCAGGTTGTTGATGGCGCCGACCGGAATCCCGTTTTCGGTAAGAAGCGCCTCCCAGTCCTCGTAGCTGCGGCTGAGAAACACCTGCTGCAGCCTTTCGATCAGCGCTTCGCGGTTGCGGTTGCGCTCGCCATTGCTGCAAAAGCGCGGGTCGTCGGCCAACTCGGGGCAGCCGATCACCGGGCAGAAGATTTTCCACAGCTTTTCGCTGCCGACCGCCAGCGCCAGGTCACGCGTCTTGGTCCGAAACGTCTGGTAGGGCAGCAGCGCTTTGTATGCCGTGCCCATCGGCTTGGGAATTTCGCCGGTGGCGCAATGGTTTGCGACCATGGTGCCGAGCAGCGCGAGCTGGCCTTCCATCATCGACACGTCTATGGCCTGCCCGATGCCGGTTTTTTCCTTTGCCCGCAGCGCGAGCATGATGCCGAACGCGGCGTTCATGCCGGCCGTGAGGTCGGCGATGGAGACGCCGGCGCGCGCGCCGTGTCCGCCAGCCTCGCCGGTGACGCTGATCATGCCGCTCTCGGCCTGGAGAATCAGATCGAGCGCGGGGCGGTCGCGGTAGGGCCCGTCCTGGCCGAAGCCGGAAATCGAGCAATAGATGATGCCGCGATTGCGCAGCCGCGCCGTTTCGTAGTCCAGGCCCAGGCGCGCGAGCGCGCCGGCGCGGTAATTCTCCAGCACGACGTCGCAGTGCTCGACCAGGCGCAGGAAGGTTTCCTTGCCTTCCGGGTTCTTCAGGTCTAGCACCATGCCCTGCTTGTTGCGGTGCAGGCTCGCGAAATAATCGGTTTCCCCGCCAGGCAGAGGCGAGCCCCAGGCGCGCGCGATGTCGCCCATTCCGGGCGGCTCGATCTTGATCACCTGCGCGCCGTAATCGCCGAGCATGGTAGAACAGAATGGCCCGGCGAGCGCGTGGCTCAGGTCGAGCACCTTGATGCCTTCCAGCGGTAGTTGCATTGCGGTTCCGGAGATGTCGCGATCCGGGGCATTTTCTCATAAGAAACGGGGGCAATCGCCTGGTGCAGGAAAGGAATTTGCCGCTCGGCCCGAGGGGCCGGACGAAAATCATGGCCGATCGGCTAGGATGCGGCCCGCTCTCAGCTGCGGTATGCTGATACGGTCTCATCGCGGCAAGCGCAGCCATGAATATCCTGCTGATAGACGACCATCCATTGCTCAGGGGAGGCATGAGGTTCCTGCTGCGCAGTTTCGCCGCCGATCTCCAAATGGACGAGGCAGGTAACGCCGCCGAGGCGCTGGAGCTCGCGGCTACGCATCGCTATGACCTGGTGCTGCTCGACCTCAGAATGCCCGGCCTCAACGGTATGAATGCGCTTGCCGCGCTGCGCGCCGCGGTTCCCGGGACGCCACTGGTGGTTCTTTCCGCCGAGGACGATCCGGCTGTGGTGCACGCCGCGATCGAGGGCGGCGCGATGGGTTTCATTCCGAAGTCATCGACGCCGGAAGTGCTGATCCAGGCTTTGCGGCTGGTGCTGGCACAGGGCGTATACCTGCCGCCCGCAGTGCTCGATGCGCGGTCCTCGGTCCCAGTGCTGGCGCCGTCTTCGGCCGAAGCCGTGCTTGACGACAGTTCGCCGCCTAGCCTTACGCCGCGGCAGATGGATGTGCTGCGCCGTGTCATCAGGGGGAAATCGAACAAGGTCATCGCGCGCGAGCTGCAGGTGTCGGAAGGAACGGTCAAGGCTCACCTTTCCGCAGTGTTCCTGGCCCTGGGCGCGCATAACCGCACCGAGGCGGTCTACGCCGCGGCGAAGCTGGGGCTACGGTTTGGCTGACGCATCCCGTTCGGGCGTTGCAATCTGGGACAAGGAGGCTGTAGTCCCGCCCGTAGACGAAGATCCGGTGCGACTCGAACACCTGCGGCGCCAGCAGTTCGACCTGCTCCAGCGGAACGCGATGCGCTCGCCCTTTGTGATCGCGGCCGTTGCCGCAGTTCTCGCCTACATTGTGTCGGGCAGCGTGCCGCTGTACCTGGTGGGCCTGTGGGCCTTGGTTCAGGTTCTGCTGCCGTTCGCACGCCGCGCCCACGCACTGCGCCAGCTGCGCCGCCCGCCGGACGATGTGCAGCGCGCGCTCGGCCACATGGTTTGGTATGCATTTGTGGCGGGACTGGTTACTGGTTCGGCGGCTCCCTTGTTCTTTCCCGCGCTGGACCCCGAAGGCAGGGCGCTGCTCACGATGATCCTGTTGTGCTGGACCGCAGGCGGCGTATCCACTTTGGCCGCCTACGCGCACGCCTTCTACGCCTATGTCACGCCGGCGCTACTGCCGCTTGTCGTAATGTGGGCAATGGTGGGCGATCCGCAGAGCATCGCGGTGGCGGTGCTGATTGTGCTGTTCGCGTTGATTCAGGTGTTTTTCGTGCGCGACAACGAACGCGTGGTGCGCGAATCCTTCGCGATTCGCTACGAAAACGAGCGCTTGCTGGCGGCCCTGGAACGCGAGCGGCAGGAAGTGCTGCTCGCGCGCGACCGCGCGGAGGCGGCGAGCCGCGCCAAGTCTCGCTTTCTCGCGGCGGCCAGCCACGACTTGCGCCAGCCGCTGCATGCGCTCTCGCTGTTCAGCGCGACGCTGAAAGTGCGCGCAACGGACAATACAACCGGCGAGATCGCGGACCACATCAACCAGGCGCTCGCCTCGCTGTCTACCCTGGTAGATTCGCTGCTCGATATCTCCAGGCTCGACGCGGGGGCGGTGCGACCCGATGTGCAGCGCGTGAGTGTCAAGACGCTGATCGGGCGCATCGAAGCCGATTACCGGCCGGTGGCACGCGAAAAAGGATTGGCGTTCCGGGTCGCGTCGGTCGACGCGCCAGTGGAAACGGACCCGGTGCTGCTCGAGCGCGTGGTGCGTAATCTGGTGGACAACGCGTTCAAGTACACTGCAGCGGGCGGCGTCAGCCTGGAAGCGGAGCTGGACGAGCGCAAGGTGCGCATCGCGGTTAGCGATACGGGTCCCGGGATTGCGGAACCCGAGCGCGAGCGCATATTCGAGGAGTTCTACCAGGCCGGCAATCCGGAGCGCGACCGTTCCAAAGGCTTGGGGCTGGGGCTCGCGATCGTGCGTCGGCTGGCTCAGCTGCTGGGCTTGGAGGTGCAGCTGGAGAGTCACACCGGGCGCGGCTCGACCTTCGCCGTGATGCTACCGCGCATGGACGAGGAAAGGGCCAAGCCTCGGCCGCCGAACGCGTCGGCGGTGGAGAACGCCGAGACTCTGGCCGGAGCAAAAGTACTCGTGATCGACGACGAACTGAGTGTGCGCGTAGGCATGCGCGTCCTGCTCGAGTCCTGGGGCTGTCGGGTTGCGGCCTGCAGTTGCCTGGCCGAAGCGCAGCCGTTGCTCGACGATGCGTTGGATGTCGACTTGATCGTGGCCGATTTCCGCCTGCCGCGGCACGAGAACGGCATCGAAACCGTGCGCCGTCTGCGCGAACGCCTGGGCGACGTGCCGGCGTTGATGGTGAGCGGCGACACCGGGCCGGAGCGCCTGCGCGAGGCGCAGGCGAGCGGCCTGCCGTTTCTGCACAAACCCGTGTCCCCGGAAAAGCTCAGGGAAACGATGCTCGCTGCGCTGCGCCGATCAAAGACCGAAGAAGCTGCCGCGCGGCGCGCAGTGCGCAACGACGGAGGAGCGTTGTCATGAACTGCCGTCGGCAATGGCGGGTCGAGGAAATTTAGGATTTAGCGGCCGCACCCCAGCTTCGGACAGCGCGACCGGTTGCGGCCGGAACGCCGGCACGAACCAAGAACAGCGGTGATAAAATAAAAACCACTGCATGAAGCCCGGACCGCGCGCAGCGGCGCGCCGGGGCCGATGCGGTCGCCGCGGCGGCGTTCGCTTCGGCTAATTCGAGCCTTCTCCCAATGCACCTGCACCTCGACCCGGTCGGCGGCATCGCCGGCGACATGTTCATCGCCGCGCTGCTCGACGCGTTTCCTGCGCTCGGCGCGGGACTGGATGCCGCACTGGCTAAGGTCGGCCTGCCGCCGGGCGCGCGTTGCGAGCTGCTTGCGCACCATGACGGCACCTTGTGCGGACGGCGCTTCGAGCTCAGCCTGCCCGTCGAATCGGCTGCTTCGACCGCGGCTCAGCGGCACGCACACGTCGGCCTGGCCGCAATCCGCGCGGCCATCGCAGCCATGGGCCTGGATGCCGCAGTCGCGGCGCGCGCCGATGCCATTTTTTCGGTGCTGGCGCAGGCCGAAGCCGAGGTGCACGGCGTCGGTGTGAACGAAGTCGAGTTCCACGAGGTCGGGGCACTGGACTCCATCGCCGACATCGTCGGCGCAGCCTGGATCATCGAAGCGCTGGGGCCCGCGACCTGGTCCGTGGGCGCGCTGCCGCTGGGCTCGGGACGCGTGCAAAGCGCGCATGGCGCACTGCCGCTGCCGGCGCCTGCCGTGGTCAAACTGCTGCAGGGTTTCGAGTTCATCGACGACGGATTGCCCGGTGAACGCGTCACGCCGACCGGGGCGGCGATCCTGCGCCATCTCGGCTGCGCCGCGACCATCGGCCCGCATCCCGGACGGCTTGCCGCCACGGGCCTGGGCTTCGGTTCGCGCAAGCTGCCCGGGCTGGCCAACGTATTGCGCGTGCTCGCGTTCGACCTGGGGGATGCGCAGCCCGCGGATGAAGTCGCGCTGCTGGCGTTCGAAGTCGACGACCAGACCGCAGAAGACCTGGCGCTCGGCTTGGAGCGGCTGCGCGCCTGCGACGGCGTGCTCGACGTGCTGCAAACCCCGGCGTTCGGCAAGAAGGGCCGCATGGTGGCGCAGGTGCAGGTGCTGGCCGAGCCGCAGCGGCTGGCCGATATCGTCGCTGCCTGCTTCGCCGAGACCAGCACGCTGGGCGTGCGCCGGCAACTGATCGCGCGCAGCGTGCTGGAGCGCAAGGAGACCACTGTCACTGCCGCTGCCGGCGCAAAGGTACGGGTCAAACTTGCGCGGCGTCCGGATGGCGCAATGAGCGCCAAGGCCGAAAGCGACGACCTGCGCGCCGGCGGCGCGCGCGGCGGCCGCGAGGCATTGCGCCGCGCCAGCGAGGCGGCAGCGTTGGAACCGGAAACCAAACGTGGAAAATGATCCGGCCATGAGCAAGCTGAACGAACTCGAAGCGCTGCTGGTCTCGATCGGGGAGGGGCGCGAGATCGGCGTTGCCGTTTCCGGCGGCGTCGACAGCCTCACGCTGGCGGCGGCCGCGCATGCGCTGCTGGGGAACAGGGTGAGCATGTATCACGCGCAGTCGCCGGCAGTGCCGTTCGAGGCGAGCGCGCGTGTAGAGGCCATGGCGGCGGCGCGTGGTTGGCGCCTGGAGATGTTCGATGCGGGCGAGTTCACTCGCTCCGAATACCTCGCCAACCCGGTCGATCGCTGTTTCCACTGCAAGGCCAGCCTCTACGGCGCCATGCGCGCGCGCTCCGCCGCGCAGCTGGTTTCGGGCACCAACCTCGACGACCTCGGCGAGTACCGCCCCGGCCTGCGTGCCGCCGCTGAGCATGAGGTGCGTCATCCCTACGTCGAGATCGGCGCGGGCAAGGAGACGGTGCGCGCCATGGCGCGCGCGCTCGGACTGGGCAGCGTCGCGGAATTGCCAGCCGCGCCCTGCCTTGCGAGCCGCATCGAAACCGGCATAGGGATCGATGCCGCCACGCTCTCGCTGGTGCATGCGAGCGAGCGCCTGGTCGGCGCCGCAGTGGCGGCGCGCACGGTGCGCTGCCGCGTGCGCGCGGCGGGCGTGGTGCTGGAGTTGGACGCTGCCAGTCTGGATGCGCTCGGGCCGCAGCGGCGCGCCGAGCTGGCGGGCGAGGTGGGCGCCATATTCGCAGGCGCCGGGTTCGCGCGAACGGTGAGTTTCGCGCCTTATCGCAACGGCAGCGCATTTCTGGTTCGCAGCGATGAACGTGCCTGAGGTGCGTCCGGATCTGAGCCGCGGCGAGCGCGTCGGCCTGGACGAGGCGATATTCTGCGCCGGCAAGAGCGTGGGCCAGATCGAAGGGATCCTGAACGAAGCGCGCGGGCGCGGCGCGCGGCTGCTGCTGACGCGGCTCGCCGCCGAACAGCTGAACGATTTTTCCGACGAGCTGCGCGCGGCGATCGACTACGATCCGCTGTCGCGTACCGCCTTCCTCGGCGCGGCCCACGCCGGGGCGGGCGCGAACGGTACGCGCGTAGCCGTACTCTCGGCCGGCACCTCCGATCTGCCCGCAGCGCGCGAGGCGCAGCGCACGCTCGCCTGGTACGGCGAGCCGGCCGCAGAGTTTCACGACGTCGGCGTCGCAGGACTGTGGCGGCTTACCGAACGACTGGAAGAACTCCGCCGCTACCCGGTGCTGATCGTCGCAGCCGGCATGGACGCCGCCCTGCTGAGCGTGGTCGGCGGGCTGGTGCGCGGCTGCGTCATCGGCTTGCCGACCTCGGTAGGCTACGGCGTCGCCAGCGGCGGGCGCACCGCGCTGGACGCGATGCTGGCAAGCTGCGCACCGGGGCTGGCGGTGGTCAACATCGACAACGGCTATGGCGCCGCCTGCATCGCGCTGCGCATGCTGCGCGCGTTCGCGCCGCGCGCTTGAGCACCAGTAGAAAGACTACGAAGGAGCACACGATGCACATCGACCTCAGATACGGCAAAGGGACTTACCGCCTGGATCTGGATCCGGACTGGGACGTGAGCGTGATCAGAAAGCCGGAGATGCCCTTGCTGGCCGACCCGGTGGCCGCGGTGCGCGCGGCGCTTGCCGCGCCGGTGGGCGCGCGGCCGCTGGCCGAACTGGCGCGCGGCGCGAAAAGCGCCTGCATCCTGGTGTGCGACATCACCCGTCCCGTGCCCAACGGCTTGTTCTTGCCGCTGCTGGTGCGGCAACTGATGGACGCGGGCGTGCCGGCCGAAGGCATTACTATTCTCGTCGCGACCGGCCTGCACCGGCCGAACGAGGGCGATGAATTGGCCGAACTGGTCGGCGATCCCTGGGTGATGCGGACCGTGCGCGTGCTGAACCATTTCGCGCGCAACGATGCCGACCACGTCGATCTGGGCGCGACCTCGCGCGGCACGCCGGTGAAGCTGGACCGGCGCTTCGTCGAGGCCGATGTGCGCATTGCCACCGGCCTGGTGGAGCCGCACTTCATGGCGGGCTATTCTGGCGGGCGCAAGGTGATCGCACCCGGTGTCGCGCACAAGGACACCATCACCACGTTTCACAGCGCGCGCTTCATGGGCCATCCGCGCGCGGCCAATTGCGTGCTCGAGGGTAATCCCCTGCACGAGGAGCAGCTCGAAATCATGGCCAAGCTGGGCCACGCGCTGGCGCTGAACACGGTCATCGACGAGCATCGCCGGCTGTCGTTCGTGAACTTCGGCGAAGTCGTGCAAAGCCATCTGCTCGCGGTGGATTTCATCCGCCGCTACGCCGTGGTGCCGGTAGCGCGCAAGTTCGCCACCGTCGTCACCAGCGCCGCCGGCTACCCGCTGGACAAGACGTATTATCAGACGGTCAAGGGCATGGTGGCGCCGATCGACATACTCGCCCCCGGCGGCGACCTGCTGATCGTTTCGCAATGCGCCGAAGGCATGGGCTCGCCGGAGTACGTCGAGGCGCAGCGGCGCCTGCTCGGACTCGGGCCCGAGGGCTTCCTCGCCGACATCAGCGCCAAACGCCACGCCGACATCGACGAGTGGCAGACGCAGATGCAGTTGAAGCCGATGCATGCCGGCACGGTGCACCTGTACAGCGACGCGCTGCCTGCCGACGCCTGGGGGCTCACGTGCGTGCATAGAATGGCTTCCGTCACCGACGCCATACGCGCGAGCGTGCGCCGCAGCGGCGATGCGCACATCGCGGTGATTCCGGAAGGCCCCTACGTGGTTCCGGCATTCCGGGCGGCGGCGTAAATCCCGGCGCTGAAGCGTTGGGGCCAGCGTGATGCAAGGCGCCGCTCCGCTTTCGGGCCGCGTTGCGATCCTCACCGGAGCGATCCCGTAGACCGGGTGCGTATCCGACAAACTGCGCAAAAGCGGGCAGGCCGGGCGTCGTAGCGTTCGTGTCGGGCGGGCTGCGCGGATAATCCCCGGGTCTTGCCGGCCGTCCTATTGGCCGGGACCCTGGCTCACCCTTACCAAGTCTCCAGGCCGCAACCATTTCACGAAAGCGGCCTGCACTTGCCGCGCATCCAGCCCGAGATAGCGCCGGGCCGCGATCGTTGGTTCGTCCAGCGGTAGTCCGAGAGTCGATCGGCCGATCATGCCCTGCGCGATGTCGTCCACGCTCGCCTCGTCCAGGGCGGTCCGGCGCAGCAAGAGCGCCTTGGCGCGATGGAGTTCATCCGCCGAGACCGGCGTCTTTTGCATGCGCCGGATTTCACCCGCCACCATGTCGGCCACCTTCGCGTTGTTCTTCGGATCGCAGGCGTATTCGACGAAGAAAATGCCGCGCGTGCGGCTGAACTCAAAATACGAATCCACGTAGTAGACCAGTCCGGCGTCCTTGCGGATGTCGCGCGTGAGGCGCGTCGAATAGAACGCGCCGCCGAGCACATTGTTGCCGAGCTTGAGCGCGTAATAATCGGAGCTCAGACGCGTAAGTCCGAGCGTTTCGGCGAGCGTCACGCGGTCCTGAACGCGGCTCGCATCGGGTACTGTACTGAGAGCCGGAGTATTGAGCGGCACCGGCGGCAGATCGGTCCTGGGCGCGGGCCCCGTCGCCTTCCATGCGCCGAAATATTTCTCGATGACCGCCTTCGCCTGCTGTGGCGTGACCTTGCCGATCACCACGATGGTGGTAAGGTCGGGCCGGAACACGGCATGGTAGTAATCGCGCACGTCCTTCAATTCGATTGCATTTACCGTTGCGGGCAGCGCCTGGCGCAATGTCGGGTCGCTTTTGGGAAATAGCGCCGTCTTGAGCGCCCTTTCGCCCAGGTAGCTCGGACTCGTGAGGCGCCCGGCGACGGTCTGGGCGACCTGGCGCTTGACCACCTTGAACGCCTGCTCCGGAAATGCCGGGTGCAGTTCGTTGTCGGCGAGCAACTCGACGCCGCGTCCGAACGATTCCGACAGTGTCTGCAGCGCGAAATCGGTGCCCGCCTGCTCGCTCGCGCCGATCGCATCGAGCGCCCGCTGCAGCGCCAGGCGATCGAGCCGCTGCGAGCCGTAGGAGAAAAGCTGCGCCACGACATCGGACAATCCCTCCTTGCCCTCGGGAACCTGCAATTCGGCGCGATTCTTGATGTGGCCGTAGACGCTGACCGTATCGCTCACATTTTCCGGCTGCACGATCAGGGTGATGCCGTTGGCAAGTTTGCTGACCACCGGATGCACGGTCGACTTGGGTACGACGAGGTGCCCCAGCGCTTTCGTCGCCCACTGCGGCAGCTTTGTCGGCTTCGCCTTGCCCAGCGAAATGTTTTCCTGGCCGCCGAACCCGCGCGAGGCAACGGGCTTGCCCGAGCCTCGCGGCACCAGCACCGCGCTCACGGCATGGTCAAGATCGAGATACTTGCGCGCGACGCGGTTCACGTCGGCCACCGTAACCTTTTCGATGCGCGCGAGATCGTCCTGTGGGGAATGGAGCCCGTCGACGGCGACCGCTTCCGACCACACCGCCGCCAGGCCGTCGATCGAATTCTTTTGGAACGCGGCACTGCTGCGTTCCTGCAGCTTGGCGGCCGCGACCAGGTCCGGCGGCACACCCTCGCGTGCGATCTTCTTGAGGATCGCGCGCATCTCCGACTCGAGCGCTTTCGGGTCGCTGCCGGCGGGAAAGGCGGCGACGGCGTAGCCTAGCCCTGCCTTGGGCAGCGGGTCGAAGGAAAAATCCGAGTGCAAGGCCTTGCCCTGCGGCACGAGAGCGTACAGAGCACCGCGCTGGCTTTGCAGCACGTCGACCAGCACTTCGGCGGCTGCGTAATCCGGGCTGTCGAGGCCGGGCAAACGCAGAGCGATCACCTGCAGACCGTAAGGCAGATCGCTGTCGATCTCGAGCGCCTTCGGCGCGACCGGGCCGAGCTTGATTTCGGGCCGCGCCGGCAGCGTCTTGGCGGGGATAGGGCCGAACAGCTTGCGCACTTTTTCGAGCGTTGCCTGAGGATCGACGTCGCCCACGACGACCAGCATCGCATTGTTCGGTACGTACCAGCGCTCGTGAAAATGCTTGAGCATCGCGGCAGTCGTCGCGTCGAACGACGGTCGCGTGCCGAGGGCGTCGTGCGCGTAGGTGGATCCCTCGAAAAGCGCCGCGCGCAGTTTCATGTACAGAACGTATTCCGGACTCGACTGGTCCTGTGCAACCTCCTGCTCGATGGCGCCGCGTTCCTGCTTCCAATCCTTTTCCGAATCGAGCACGCCTTTCATGCGCAGCGCTTCGATATGCAGCGCCACGTCGAGATCCTGCGCCGGAACCGTGAAGAAATACTGCGTCACCGTCTGCCGCGTTTGCGCATTGAAATTGCCCCCCATCAGGCTGGCGATATTGGCGAGCTGGTCGGCAGACAGACCCGGGCTGCCGCGGAACATCATGTGCTCCTGCGCATGCGCGGTGCCCGGAAAGCCCGGCGGCGTCTCGTCCGCGCCGACCAGATAATTGATGTTGGTCGAAACCACCGGCGCGAGCGTGTTGCGCACGATGATCACGCGCAGGCCATTGGCGAGCGTCGCGCGCACGACTCCCGGCTCCTCGGCCCGCGCGTTCGTTGCAGGCATGCCCGCCCCCAGCGCCGTCAGGGCAATCAACAGGAGCACGCTGCCGGCGCGCGTAAAGGCGCTTGCGCCCCGGCCGATAAAATTCTTCATGACTTCGTCCCTTTAACTCATGCAGGCAAACCCCCGCTTACGCCGGGGGACTCGCCAAGGATTGCCTCAAGCAATGGTCGGCGTGAAATTTCCGCGCCCTGCCCAGGAACGGTAAATTCACGATAAAAAAGTACAAGAGTCTGAGCCATACGAGATGGAACTGCAAATGCCACGTGGTATTCATGGCGCAGCGACCCAAGGGGTATCGGGGTGCTGCGTCGCCATCTCGATGGGGTTTCGCGTTTATGCGCAGAGAAACAAGATACCCCACGTCGTATATGCGCGGAGTCTGGCCTTACTGGTAGCAACGACGCGTCAGTCTGCGGCCGGCAGCTGTCTGCCAGTCGCGTGGGTGTGACAGCCGCCGCCGGCTGAAGTTCCGATCCATGTCAGGACGATTCCTGGGGAATCAAGCTCGCCAATGTCGAGATCGGGCGGCTCGACCTGACGGAATCCGCGATCGGCGCGATCGGAAGGGCGGTCAGGACAGCTCGCGGCCTATCACCCGCTGGAGGCCGGCGCTGTCCAGGATGTAGACGACCTTCTGCTGCACGCTAAGCAGTCCTTCCTCCTGGAATTTGGACAAAGTGCGGCTGACGGTCTCCAGCGACAGGCCGAGGTAGCTGCCTATCTCCTCGCGTGTCATGCGCATATCGAATTCCGACGACGAATAGCCGTTCGCGGCGAAGCGTTGCGACAGGTTGAGCAGGAACGTCGCCAGGCGTTCATCGGCATTCATGCTTCCCAGCAGCAGCATTACCCCGTGCTCGCGCACTATTTCACGGCTCATCGTCTTGCGGAACTGGCGCTGCAGGCTGGGAATTTCGAGCGCCAAGCGCTGCAAGCTGGCGAACGGAATGGCGCAAACCTCGCTGTCCTCGAGGGCGATGGCATTGCAGGTGTGTCGGTCCGTCGCGATGCCGTCCAGGCCCAAGACCTCGCCGGTCATCGAAAACCCGGTCACTTGGTCGCGACGGCCATCCTGGAGCAAGACTGTGAATTTGAAGAAACCTTTGCGAACGGCATAGAGGGATGTAAAGCGGTGGTCAGTGCGGTACAGGCTCTGGCCGCGACGCAGGTGCGAGCGGGTGAATACCAGGCGCTTTGCGACCTCCATCTCGGAGGGGCTCAGACCGCAGCAGGGCAGGCACAACTCGCGCAACATGCAGGTCGAACAGCTGGTCTTTAAATACGCGATATTGCCCGGCTTAGAGGCGGTTGCGGCCGCGCCCGGCGCGCGGCGCCGGACGGGCATGATCCGTACACGGGTCCTGTTTGGCATAGTGCTCTCCCTTCTGCCCACCACGCAATCTGGCACTACTTACATAGGATACAGGTATCCGCGCAACGCCGCTTTGTGTGGTCGGGCCGGAATCAGGCCTTCATTTTCCTGTGCGACATAGCGCGGCGATTTTGCCGCGAGAAACTACAGCCGTCCGCGACGCGCCTTCTTCAGCACGAAGCGTCCCGGGTCGAGGGCATCGGCCAAATCGCCCTCCAGGGGCAGAGGATCGCCTTCGATCAGGCTGGCCAGCAGCTCGCCCGCCAACGCCGCCCAGACCAGACCGCGCGAGGCGTAGCCCGACGCGCAATAGAGTCCGCGGCGCCGAGGCAGATCGCTCAGCCGGACGCCGTGGCGTCCGGCTTCGCTCATGCGTGCCGCTTCGACGTCCGGCAGCGCGCCGACCAGCGGCAGGTGGTCCGGCGCCGCGCAGCGAAAGCCCACCGCGCCGTCCAGCGTGGCGGCATTGGAGGTGAGCCGTGCCTGCGGCAGAAGCTGCGCGAGGCGCAACAGATTGGCTTCGTGGCCCCGCAGCTGCGGCGCGGGATCGTCGTTATCGCGATCGTAGGTGCTCCCCGTCACCACGACCCCGTCGACGGCCGGCAGCACGTAGCCCGAACCCGTGAGCACGACATGCGGGGCCTGCAGATTCGCCTCTGGCAAATAGCTGACCTGCCCGCGCGTCTGCTGCAGCGGCTGCGCGACCGAAGCAAGCCGCGTCATATCGTTCGAATTGGCGAGCACCAACACCGGGGCAGCGGCGATGAGCTTGCCGTCCGCGGCCAGCGCCTGCCAGTTACCGCCGCTGTGCGTGATGGTCTCGACCCTGGCGCCAAAATGCGCGCGCAGCGCCGAGCCCGCCGCGCCTAGCTGCGCGGCGACCAGGCCAGGGGGACGCATCCATCCGGCGCCGGGAAACCACCAGCCGCCGCTGCCCAAGGCGCAGCCTGCAAACGCTTCGGCTGCGCCGTGTTCGACAAATTGCGCGAAATCGGGCGGAAAACCCTGTGCCGCGATCGCCGCGATCATGTGTCTTTCCCGCTCCGGATCGCCGGCGAGTTGCAGCACGCCGCAGCGCCCCCAGCGCAGCGCCGAGCCCGACTGCTCCAGCGCGAGCCAGCGCCTGATGGCATAGAGAAAGCCGTTGCGCGCCGCACGCGACAATATGCAGTCGTCGCTCGAAACGTGCGGATGAAACACGCCCGCGTACTTGGCCGGCGCATGGCCCGCCGGCAGGGCGCGGCTCTCGATCAGGTCGATGCCCCATCCCCGCTGCGCCAGGCGCTCGCTGACCGCGGCCCCGGCGATGCCGGCTCCGATCACGATGGCATGCCGGTTTCCGGGCGCGTTCGGCGCCGGCTGCGGCCGGCGCGGCGCATAGCTGCCGCGCAGCATCTCGCGCTTGCGCCCGAACCCGGGACATTTTTCGACGGCGAACCCGGCTGCCTCCAGTCCTTGACGTACCAGGGCCGCGCTGGAGTAGGTCGCCACGCTGGTCCCGGCGCGTGCGAGCTGCGCCAGGCGCTGCATCAGCTGCGGCGACCACATATCCTGATTGAGCCGCGGCGCGAAGCCGTCCAGGTAAATGGCGTCGGCGCGCAGGCGCAGCCGCGGCATCAGTTCGAGTGCGTCGCCGAACGCAAGTGTCAGCGCGATCCGCTCGTCCTCGAAATACAGCCGGTGCATGCCGGCGACCAGCGGCGGCCATGCATCCTGCAGCTGCTTCGCGAGCGGCGCGAATTCGGGATAGCGCCGATGCAGCGCCGCCAGTGCAGCGCTATCGAAGGGATGCTTCTCGATGGAAACATAATGCAGGCCTTGCGGGCGCGCCGGGTCGTCGCGCCATTGCTGCCAGGTGGCGAGGAAGTTCAGCCCCAGTCCGAATCCGGTTTCGAGTACGGTGAACACGCGCGCCTGCGCCCACCGTCGCGGCAGATCGTTGCCGGCGACGAATACATGCTGCGCCTGGCCCGGACCCGATTGCGCACTGTGGTAGACATCGCCGTACCTGGGCGAATACGGCGTTCCTTCGCCGTCAAACCGGAGTTCGGCGGGTTCTATGCGCATGCGGAGCGAGGGAGGTTCAGTCCAGCGTGAAATAGAAAGTGGCGCCTTCGCCTATGCGCGCCTCCGCCCACGCCCTGCCGCCTTGGCGGTGAAGGATGCGCTCCACCGTGGCGAGGCCGGTGCCCGAGCCGGGAAACTCCGCCTCCGCATGCAGCCGCTGCAACGGATCGAACAGTTTCCTGGCGCGGTCCATGTCGAAGCCCTCGCCGTTATCGCGCACGAAATAAACGTTCCGGCCGTCCTGCTCCTCCATGCCGAACTCGATGCGTGCGACCTCGCGCCTGGAACTGTATTTCCAGGCGTTGCCAATCAGATTCCGCAACACCACCCTGAGCAAGTCCGGATCGCCCTCGGCCGACAGCCGCGGCGCGATGATCCACTCGGCGCGGCGTTCGGGCTCCCCGGCCTGCAATTCGTCGGCCACCTCGCGCGCGAGTGAGGACAGGTCCACCGGCTCGGCCCGCATCGCCTGGCGCGATATTCGCGACAGGTTCAACAGACCATCGGTCAGCGTTGCGATTTGCCTTGCCCCCGCGCGCACGCGCCCGAGCATGTCCCGGCCTGCTTCATCGATGCGGCCGGCGTACTCCTTCTCCAATTTGTAGCTGAAGCCCTGGACCGCCTGCAGCGGCGCGCGCAGGCCGTGCGACACGGAATAGGAAATAGCCTCCAATTCGATGTTGGCCAGCTCCAGCGCATGCGTGCGCTCGGCCACGCGCCGCTCCAGTTCCTCGTTCAGGCGGCGCAGCTCGATCTCGTTCTGCCTGCGCTCGGTGATGTCCTGCGACACACCGATAATGCGCTTGCGATGCTCTTTCCCCTCGCTGTCCAGAAACACACCTTGCGCCTCGATCCAGCGCACGGCCCCGTCCGTGCGAGTGATGCGGAACACGGCGTGATAGGGCGCACTCTCGGTGATCGCGCGCCTGCCGCACTGGATAAACGCGGCAACATCGTCCGGATGCAGGAGTTCGCGAAAATCGGGGTACCCCCCGGTGGGTTCGGGACCGAGGAGCGCGCCGGGATGTTCGCTCCAGGTCAGGACGTCGGGTGTGACATCCCATTCCCAGGCGGCCATCGCGGCAGAATTCAGCGCAAGGCGCAGGCGCTGCTCGCTTTCCTTCAACTCGCGCTCGGCCCGCCGGCGCCGGGATTCGCGCTCGAAATAGTCCAGCGCAAAGCTGATATCCGACGCCATTTCCAGGAGCAGTTCGCGCGCCGCATCATCGAACGCGTTGTTTTCTCCCGCATACAGGTTGAACACGCCGACAACGGCATTATCCCGGTGCAGCGGCAAGGCGGCCGAAGCGCGCCAACCCTGGCGCGTGCCTCTCTCATGCCACGGTGCGGTCATCGGGTCGCTCAGGAAATCCTGACACCACACCGGCCTGTTCTCGCGAGCCGCAACTCCGCTCGGCCCGCGCCCGGACGGGTCCGCCGCATCGACTGAAATCTCGACGCTCTGCAGATATTCAGTTCCCTGGCCATAGGAGGCGACAGGCTTCACCCGCCGGCTCTCTTGGTCCACCCATCCGACCCACGCGAACTTCATGCCGCCGAAATCGACGGCCGCGCGGCAAATTTGTTCCAACACGTCTTCTTCGCTCAATCCGCGCATGATCGCCTGGTTGCACTGGCCCAATGCGGCGTAGAGCTGGATCAAGCGCGCGATTTTCGCTTCCGCCGCCTTGCGCTCGGATACGTGCTTGCCGACACCGCGGTAGCCCAGGAACACGCCGGAAACGTCGAAGATGGGATCGCCGCTGATCGCCATATGGAGCACGACGCCGGCGCTGCCCATGCGCGAGAATTCGAAATCGCGGAATGGCCGGCGCTTATCGAGCGTCGCCCGGTGCGCCGCCCAGCCCTTTTCGTCGGGGCTGAGGTAGGGCGAGTCCCAACGGCGCTTACCCAGGGGCGAGCCCTGCGGCAAGTCCCGCGCCGGATCCCCACCGGCACCTGAGCTAATCAAGGTCAGCCGATGCTCGGCGTCGCTTTCCCAATAGAAGTCGGAAGACATGGCGGTCAGGCTGCGAAAGCGCGCCTCGCTCGCCCGCAACCTGCGTTCAGCATCAACGCGTTCCGTGACGTCGTTCACGAGCGTCATCTGGGCGTGCCGGCCGTCGAATTCGAGCATGTGGGAAGCGATTTCCACATCGATCAGCGTGCCGTCTTTTTTCCGGTGCCGCCAAAGACCGGCGTCCCTAATGGCCTGTTTTTGCAGCAGGGCGACCCGCTTCAGCAGGCGCGGCAGCTCCTCGGCCGGTCGGATGTCGGTAACCAGCATCGCCAGAAACTCGTCGCGGCTGTAGCCGTAGTGCGCCACCGCCGCATCGTTGACCGCGAGGAAGGCCATGGTATGCAGGTCCCACACCCACATCGGGTGCGGATTCGCCTCGAACAGTTCGCGGTAGCGCGACTCGCGCGCGCGCAATGCTGCTTCGGCCCGTTTCTGCTCGGTGATGTCCTGTATCGTGCCCAAAGCACTCGACAGCTTTTCATGCGCATCGAAGCTGAGTTCGGCCTTGCTGTGCACCCAGCGGGTCGTCGCGCCGGCAAGGAGGCGATATTCAACGTCGTAAGGCTTGCTTTTGAGCGCGGCGCGCGTGGCCAGATCCACGACTTCGCGGTCATCCGGATGGACCAAGCTCAGGAAAGTCCTGTAACTGATCGGCCGATTGTCGTTCGCCCCGAGAATGCGCAAGGCCTGTGCCGATCCGTGCATCTCTCCCGTGGCCGGATTGAACCTCCAGCTGCCGACGCCGGCAACCGCCTGGGCATGGTTCAGCTCCGCCTCGCGCGCGCTGAGTTCTGCGGTGCGCTGCCCTACCAGCGCTTCGAGCCCGTCCCGGTGCAGTTTCAACTCAAGCAGCGATTTCGCCAGGTAGGCCAGCAGCAGGCTGACGAACAAACCCAATGCGCTCTCGAGTGCAAGCTGCGAAGGATTGCCCCACCCCCCGATGGGCGCTACGTCGAGCGTCCAGGTGGCGTTGGGCAACTGCAGCGCGCTCGTGACCGGATCGCTCAGAACGGCTGACGCGCTCGCGGCAATAATTTGCTTCTGCCCGCTACCCGGGCGCTTGCGCCAAAGCTCGTAGTCGAAGCCTTGCTTGGCCAATTGAGACAAATTGACGGTCTCGAGCGCCTCGGGGAGGCGAATCACGACCAGCGTGTAGCCCCAGAAATGCGGCTCTCCTGGGGGGGCGTCGAGGAACACCGGCAGGCGTCCGACCAGGCCGCGTCCGCCCTGGTCCAGGTCAAGCGGGCCGGCCAGCGTCAGCTTTCCGCCATTTCGGGCGCGAAGCGCTTCCGGCTTTTGCGCCGGTTCCAGCGGCAGACGGGGACCGAGCGCTTGTTCTTTGCCGGCTTTCGGCACCACATCGCGGATGATGCCACCGGGCGCCAGGGCCAGCTCGGATACACCGGGGTAAAACGCCAGCATCTCGCCGGCGACTTCGTCAAAGTTGGCTATAGTGCCCTTGCCCTGACGCACCAGGCTGGCCAATGCATAGGCTGACGACAAGTCGCGCTCGATGCTGTGCTGCAGATTGCGTGCGCGCTCGCCTGCCATATTGGACACACGAGCCCGCGCCTCCTGGCGGTCGCTTTGGTCGGACAAACAAATCAGGGCCACCGACGCAATTGCAGCAAGGAGGAAGACGACCAGCGCCGCCTGCAGCGGCCGCTGCGGATGCGGATTGAGCATCCGCGCATTGTATCCAGCCCGCTGCCGGCGCAGGATCAAAAATGCGCGGAATAGCGCCTTATTTCGGCGTCAGCAAGGCCTTCGCTTTCACAATGCCTGCCGCGCAATGCGCATGCGTAGCGCGCTCATGTCGTCGCCTCGAATTTCGCGCAGCGCATAAGCGACGAAGCTGGGCACGACTTCCTTGCGCCAGTAGACATCGAGGTCGGTGTTGTCCATCGGCTTGGCCCTGGACGCAGCCAGCGCTCCGGCCTCGGCGATCACCTCGTCGGAGAGCTTCTTGCCGACCAGGAACGCGCTCGCCTTGCTGACGAGCAGAGGCTGCGACGAGACTGCGCCCAGCACCAG
>CAZRMO010000019.1:26279-46631 GCA_964601155.1 uncultured Enterobacteriaceae bacterium | reverse complement strand
TTGCTCTGGGGTGCGTTGGAAGCAATTTTTTCGCCCTCTACGAGTGAACTCCGATTCAGAGTGTCTGCACTAATCGCCTCATATTTAGAACCGTCCGGAGAGCAGAGAGTGGAGTGCCAGAAGAAGGTAGCGGCCCTTTACGACAAGAGATCCGCTGCTGCTCACGGTAAGCCTAGACACGAAGCAGACGACTTGTTTGAAACCTACCAATTATTGCGGAGGGTCGTTATCAAGATTATTAGCACCCGGAAGGTGCCTACCAAGGATGAACTTAATGGTTACCTCTTTGGCTGCTAGATGGCTAACCCGGCAATCCACCGGACTGCTGCGCGATAAGGCCGCGCAGCGCCGGTGATTTTTGACGTTAGGCCACCTACCAATAATCGTGAAAATTGTCCGAGGCATACTTCAAGTTGCACTAGGACTGCTCGTCGCGGCCGCGCTTATCGTCACCTACAGGACTCCCGATGGGTGGAAAACCAACGGCGGATTTGTCGCTTTTCTCATATTTCTTATTATGCTGCTTGGGCCTTGGTGGCCCAGGTCCCTTAGAAGAGTCCAGTCAAAACTGGATTCGCATACTGAGTATTCAAAGGCGACAGAGGCGAAACAGAACGACGAGAATGTATTGTCTTCAACCGTAGATCGAAAATACCGCATAGCGTTCTATATTTCGATTGCAGTAACATCGGCGATCGTAGCGTTTGGAATTCCTTGGACATCATCACCCTTGTGGGTCGCACTATCTACTTGGGGTGCCGTAGTATTCCTGCTATCGCTCCCATATATTGGCTTGCATACACTGCTTAAGCGCTCACGCCAGTTTCCTCGCTTCCAATTTGTCGCATTCATCGTGGTCGTTGGGCCGGTCTTGATATTGTTGGTAGCGTTCCAGTTACTCGCATCAAGACACGCGGGCTCGTCACCTATGGGCGGCTGGGAATACGTGTTGTTTCCGCTCTTGCAATGGGGCGTGCGGGATTTACTGTCTCTTGTTCTAAAATCACTTGAAGCCTACGAGCGTAAGAAGTGCATTGGGCGCGTTCCGTGACCGCTCGGGGAGATAGGTTGCATCCAATATGATCAAAATAGGCGAGAGTTGCCTAACTTTAAGTGCAGCGGACGCCTATCGGCGCCGCTGACCAAGGCGTTGGGCGCCAGGGAGGTATTAGTGCCAGTTGCCGTTTTGCTGAAAGCGCTCGCCCTGTGGCTTGCCATACTGGTTCTCGCTATTCTCAATGGCACTTTGCGAGAGAAAGCGCTCATCCCTGCCATGGGGACGTTCACCGGCCTGATCACCAGCGGCATCGTTCTCTCGACGTGTATTGCCTTGGTCGCTTTTCTCGCCGCGCCCTGGTACGGCCCGCTTTCCCCGCCGCAGTATTGGCTCATAGGTTTGTGCTGGTTTCTCCTTACGCTGCTTTTCGAGTTCAGTTTCGGTCGTTTCGTACAACATAAGGATTGGGCACAATTGCTGCAAGCGTACACGCTCAAGGGGGGCAACATATGGCCCGTCGTGCTGGCGGTCACCTTGCTCTCGCCCTGGCTCGCTGCGCGGCTACGGGGCCTGTTGTAGCTATGTTGGCGCCCAACGAGCAAGCAGAGTCCGAGACGAATTCTTTCTCACGGAACGGGTAAGATCACAAACGGAAAGTGAGCTTGAACCGGCCAGCGCAGTAAAACGTCTCTGACTCAATTGAACCCCGAGCTTGTTCGCCGAGCTGTGCGCAGCGCGAAAGGCCCCGTGTGTTCTAATTGAAGAGCCAGTAACCAACCGACGGAGATACTTGAAATGCATGACTTCGCGCTCGACCCTGCCAAGACGGCCTTGGTGAACGTAGATATGCAGAACTGCTTTGTCGAGGACTCTCCGATCGCGGCGCCGGAAGGCATCGCCGTACTGGACCGAATCAACACCTTGGCAGCAGCGTGCCGCCGTGCAAAGGTCCAAGTCATTCACACGGCGTTTGCCCTGCGCCCGGATGGTTCCAACCTGGGTGTCCTGGCGCAGACCTCTCCCCCGGCCAAAGCGGGCGTGCTCAACCGAGGCGCTGAAAGTGCAGCGCTGCATCCCCGCCTGATCGTGGACGCCGGCGACCTCGTGCTTGAGAAACCACGCTTCGGCGCGTTCCACGGTACCGATCTGGAACTGATTCTCCGCAGCCGGGGGATCGACTCGATCATCATCACCGGCATCGCAACAAACATCTGCTGCGAGACGACGGCGAGAGAGGCCATGGTTCGAGACTTCAAGGTTTTCTTTGTAAGCGACGCGACAGCTGCCGCTCCGATCGGGGATCTGACTGCGGCAGAGCTTCAGCACGCAAGCCTCACCACCCTCGGCTTCCTGTTCGCGCAGGTGCTCACGATCAGCGAACTTCTGGCAAAGCTTGCCGGTGCCGCGCGTGCCCAAACTGCTGCCTAAGCCTTCGCTCGCCCGGCAAGCTCCACGTCAGGCCGCATTGTGAATCGATCGCGGGCAGTCTCGGTGTCGCGTCAGGCCATCGGCCTGCTTGCTTGGCTTGTGCTGACGTTCGTCGCTGCGGCCATCGGAGCCGTTGCCTCCGCCAACGCCGGCGCGTTCTACGCACAATTGACCCGCCCCTCTTGGGCACCACCTGGCTGGTTGTTCGGTCCTGTCTGGTCGGCCCTTTACGCCCTCATGGGCGTCTCCGCCTGGTTGGTCTGGCGCGCACGCGGCCTCGTCGGAGCTCGCATCGCCTTGATCCTGTTCATTACCCAGCTTGCCGCCAATGCCTTGTGGAGTTGGCTCTTCTTCCTCTGGCACCAAGGCGGCCTCGCTTTCGCCGAGGTACTGATTCTGTGGTGCCTGATCGTTGCCACTGTCGTTTCCTTCTGGCGTATCAGCGCCCTTGCTACGGCCTTGCTCATGCCCTATTTGGCGTGGGTCACATTCGCCTCGGCGCTGACATTCGCCGTCTGGAGACTAAATCCCGGGCTACTTTCGTGAACTTCACCAGGATGCGGCCTAAGCGTTCACTCCCCATGCCCATCGACTACACACGGGAGGCTATATGCACGAACAAGTGCGACTGACGGATCTTCGAGCCGAGTTCCATACGGATGAAGGCTGCTTCATCACTGAACTCTCCAACGTTCCCGAAGACCCCGGCGCCTCCATCGCGCGAGCTCGTGTTCTAGCGGGAGTCACAACCCGCTGGCACCGAGTGAACGGAACAACTGAGCGATACGTAATCCTTTCGGGTACAGGCCGGGTCGAAGTCGGCAAGCTGCCGGCCCAAGACGTGGCCCCAAACGACGTGGTACTCATCCCTCCCGGCTGCCGCCAACGCATTAGCTGCACGAGCGCCCAGGACCTGGTATTTCTCGCGGTCTGCACCCCCCGCTTCCGACCCGAGGCGTACGAAGACATCGATCCGACGCCCGCTGGAGCCCGCCCGGCAGCCTAGCCCTTGCATATAAGCGGACCTCCACCGGCCGCCCATGTCGAACGTTAGCGCAATTAGCCATGCTCGCGCCGTTCAATGCAGACGTTACGCCTCGCGAGCGCGGCACCTGGCCCGTATGTGCGAAAATACACGATGCCTGCACAAACCATTACCCGCTTCAGCGCATTCGCCCAAGTCCTGCACTGGCTGACTGCGATCCTCGTTCTTGTTGCGTTCATCTACGGCCCCGGCGGCTCAGAGGCGCACGTATACGCATCGGCCCGCGACTTCGATCGCCATCTTCACGAGAGCCTGGGCATCAGCGTTCTCGCGCTGACAGCGCTGCGCCTGCTGTGGCGTGCGTTCGACAAGCGCCCCGATCCGACGCATGGCGCTCGCTGGATGATGGTCACCGCAAGTGTCGTGCAGGCCGCCCTTTACGTACTCCTTTTCGCTGTCCCGTTCACCGCCATCACAGGCGCCTGGCTTGAGGGTCACGCACTGACATTTTTGTGGGGCATGCAGATTCCGCCGCCGATTTCCGAACACCACGCGGTTGGCAAAACGATTGCGGAGATCCATACGTGGCTTGGCGACACGATTCTGTGGGTCGCGGGTCTGCACGCCGTCGCAGGGCTCTATCACCATTTCGTTCTCAAAGACGGGGTGCTCACATCAATGCTTCCGCTCAGACGAACAGGCGATCCCACCTGAGGTCTAAACCATTCATTTGCGCGTCGAACGCGGCCTGGTCATCGTCCGGCGCCGGGTTTCTGCAAGCCGATCATTTGCCTTACAATAGCCTGCAGAAAAGCCTCTGGTGGTCCGGTAACGGCAACCGTTCCAGGGCAATAACCGCAACAAAGGGAGTCCGAAATGGCGCTCACGCTTCCCAAGCTTGCTCCTGCCAAGCTTAAGCTCAACAAAAAGCAGCTTCAGACCATTGTGCTCTTGGTGGTCGTCCTGGCCGCGGCGGCATGGTTCGGCTGGCAGCGCTTCGCGGAAAACACCGCGCCGCCTCCGCCGGCGCGCAAGCCGCATGCGGTGACGAAGGCAAAACCGCACGCGCCGGTTAAACCCGCGCCGCTCACCGCCGAGGCGCGCGCCAAGCTTATCGGGGAAGTCCTGGCCGCCACGGGCCTGAAACAGGAACTGGACAAGTTACCCGGGCGCATGCTGGCGGGTGTCAAGCAATACGACGAACAGCATCTGAAGACTAATCCGGCACTGGCCAAGGGGATCGAAGATGCGGTGGCCGAATCGTTCACCGCGGACGGCTTCAATAGCCGCGTCAACGCCACGCTGACGAATAATTTCGATCAGCGGCGCCTGCAGGCACTGCTCAAGGAATTTTCGACGCCGCCTGCCAAGAACATGGTCGCAATGGAGCATGCTTCGCACTCGCCCGAAGAATTCGCCGCGTTCGAGCGCAGCACGTCCGCGAAGCCGCCTGCGCCCGAGCGCGCGGCACTGATCAAGCGTATCGATGCCGCGAGCAGGGCGAGCGAAACCGCGGTCGATGTCGCGACCACTTCCATGCAGGCGATCGCCACGGGCATCGTCGGCGAGGACCAGGGCAAGACCGGCTCGGCAACCTCGGCGATCGAGCAGCGGCGCGCCGCGTCGGTCGGCAAGATACGCGATGCGACTCTGCTCAACCTTGCCTTCAGTTTCGACGGCGCAAGCGACGCCGAACTGGGGAGATACGCCGGGATATACGAAAACGCGAACAGCAAATGGTTCTACGGCCTGGTCCACGACGCGCTCGTGGAAGAGGCCAAGTCCGATTCGACCAATGCCGGGGGCCTGATCAGCCAGCTCAAGATCAAGCCCGTCAAGAAGCTTGCCGTCAGACACAGCGGGTCGAAGCACGGCGCGGATGCGAGAGCCTGCCTTGCGCTTCCCACGGACACCGCGATCATCAAGTGCGCCGAGGCCTACCGCTAGCCCTGTTGAAAGCGCGGGGCTGTCTTCTCCGATAGTCAGTCGCCGCGAACGGGCGTTGCAGAATGCCCTTTGCGACGGGTATCGGCCCGGGTCTTACATTACTCTGTGGGTGAGCGCCGGTAACATCCGGCGCACGCGCGCGATTTCGGCGTGATCGACTTCGGCGGTGACCACGCCCGGTCCACTCTCGAGGACGGCGAGCACCTTGCCCCAGGGATCGATGAGCATGCTGTGCCCCCATGTATCGCGGCCGTTCTCGTGGTGCCCCCCTTGCGCCGGCGCGAGCACGTAGGCCTGGTTCTCGACCGCGCGCGCACACAGCAGCATTTCCCAGTGGGCCTTGCCCGTTGTGGCGGTGAACGAAGACGGTACGAGAATAAGGTCCACCGCGCCCATCTTGCGGTACATCTCGGGAAAACGCAGGTCATAGCAGATCGACAGGCCCAGCCGCGCGAACGGCGTATCCAGCGTCACCACTTCGCTGCCCGGCTCGATGCTGCGCGATTCCTGGAAGCGCTCCGTTCCCAGGTCGAAACCGAACAGGTGAATCTTGTCGTAGCGCGCGACACGCCGGCCGGCATCGTCGAACACCAGGCAGGTGTTGCGCACCTTGTCCGGATCGGCGCAGGCGAGCGGCGCCGAGCCGCCGACCAGCCACACCTTGTTCTTGGCCGCGGTCTCGGCGAGAAAATCCTGTATCGGCCCGTGCCCGTAGTCTTCGCGCACATCCACCTTGTCGCGGTCGCGCCGGCCGAGGATGCAGAAATACTCCGGCAGCGCCACCAGCCGCGCACCCTCGGCTGCAGCTTGCGCGATCAGCTCGCCCGCGGCCGCCAGATTCGCCTGCACGTCGGGCTCGGACACCATCTGCACCGCCGCAACCTTGAATTTGTCCTCAGCCATGAATGTTCGTCCTCCCGTTTGCTCGATTACGGGCAGCGCCGGCTACGCCGCTGCGGCCTGCCCGCGCATGGTACTCACTCGAATTCGTTCACGCTGCCGGCCGGCGCATGCGTGCTGCCGGCCGGAGTTTCGCGCGCCAGCTTCTCCACCTTGGGATCGGCCCAAGTGCCGGTGACCGAATATTCATAGGCGAAAACCTGCCCCAAGGGGTCCTTGAGCAGCCGCTGGGCCAAGAACGACGCAACCCCTGCAATCGGACTGGCGAGCATCAGCCCACCCGCCACCGCCAGGCTGTCGCCCACGCTGGGCACCACGCGCACCTTGAGCGCCTGCGTTTCCTGGGCGAAATCGATGTCTCCGGACATCGCCACGTGCGCGGAAGGCCCCTGCATGACGAAGCTCTGCATATGCAATACGCCCTTCGCCACTGTAGCCGTGCCGCTCATGGTATCGAAAGCGAAGCCTTCGCTGAAAATATCGCGGAAATCGAGGGTGATGCGGCGCGGCAACGCCTGCAGGCTGAGTATCCCCAGCAGCTTGCTTATCCCGGGGTCGATCTTGAGAAATTGCCCTTTTTCCGCAGTCAGCGACAGGTTCCCGGCAAGCGTTGGATAATCGATGGATTGCGGACCTCCGGCCCAGGAGAGCTTGCCCTGTAGCGTGGCGCTGCCGCGCTGCACGGTACCCGGATAGCCCAGGCGCGCCAGATATTTTCCCACGTCGCGAACGTCGAGCTTCAGGTTCACGCTGGTGCGCTGTTGCGCGGCGACGCCCTGCCACAGCCCGTCGGCGCTCAGGCTGGCCTCGGGCGTCGTCAGCGTCAACCGGTCTATGCGCCAGTCCAAGCCTTCGTTCGCCGCCGTCAGCTCCAGCCGCCCGAGCTTTTTGCCGTCTACGATCAGATTGTCGGCGACGATGTCGAGTCCGGGCAATTCCGTCGTCGGCGCCGTATTTTCCGCTTTGCCCGGCGTTGGCTCGGGAAAGGTGAAATGCGTCAGTTGCGCGCTTACCCGCCCTTTTCCCCGGGAGCGCCAGCGTACGGTGCCGGCGAGTTCCCGCGCATCGATGCTTGCGAGCCAGTCGCTGCCCTTGAAGCCGGCGCGCAGGGAAACATCGTGGATGCGCTTGCCGTACACATCCAGCGCGCCCACCTTGAGGTTGAGCAAGGACAAGGGCAGCTGCGACCTTCCCGGCCCCGCGAGCGCGCTCAGCCACTCATCCAGGTCGAGTTCGGCCGCCTTGCCGTTCAACACCATGCCCGTTTCGGGCAGCCTGGGCGCCTCGTTGAGGCCGATAGCGCCGCGCTCGATTACCATTTTCCCGCCATCGCGACGGCGTTGCACTTCCGCGCGCACTATATTGCCCAAATCCAGGATGCTGCGATCCTTCGACGGCGCCCCGCTCCAGTCGCCGCTGCGCTCCTCGGTGCTGGCCGTGTACTCGAAGCGCAGGGGCAACCGATCGGCACTTGCTTTGGCGAGCGGTGCCGGCAGCGTCGAAACGACTCCCTGCAGACCGGATTCCACCAGGATGCTGGCGCCGTGCTTGCCGAAACGCATGCTCGAACTCCAGGTGGTGCTGCCGCTCAATCGCCGCAACAGCGGTTGTTCCAGCGCCGACCGTAGCGCGGTCATATCGAGCGTGCCGCGCGCATCGACGGCGACGTCGCCGTCGGCCCGGGTCGCAATGCCGACCACTACCGGACCGCCCAGGAACTGCGCCTCGACCGCGCGCATGTTCACGCCGCGATCGGTAAATTCGAGCCGCCCGCTCACCTGCGACACCGGCGGCCAGTCGGGCTCGATGCTTACGCGATTGCCGATCAGCCGGTAATTGCCTGCGACCTTGGCGTCGGCCAGGTGTGCCAGCGGAAGATCCAGCTTGAGCTGCAGCTTGCCGTTGCCCGCCGCGCCCATGTTTGCAGTGATGCCGCCGATCATTTTGTTCACCGGGCTCTGCGCAACGAACTTCAGGAATTCTGCGGTAGGACCTTCGGCCTCGCCGTCGACCGTGAGTACCCGGTCGTGCCCGAACAGGTCCGCCAGAACGACTTGCGCAGCGCTCACCGTTGTGC
Organism: uncultured Enterobacteriaceae bacterium; assembly: GCA_964601155.1. Lineage (GTDB taxonomy): Bacteria > Pseudomonadota > Gammaproteobacteria > Burkholderiales > SG8-39 > 2-12-FULL-64-23. Next base: position 38,297 of record CAZRMO010000019.1, on the reverse strand, counting down.
CGAGTATGTTCGCCTTGTTGCTCGTCACTTCCATGCGTCGGCCGTCGAAACGCAGCGTTGCGTCGATACCGTCTATCGTCGGCCAGCCAGGAGCGTATCTCAAGCGTCCGTCTGTCACCCGGCCCGCGATCTGGAACGTTCCGTCCTTCTCGCTCTGGAAAGGAAAGTCCTTGAGGTTGCCTTTGAGTCGCAGGCTGAGGTCGCTCGAACTCCCGGCGAGCAAGGCGCCGTCCAGCCAATCGAAGGCATCCTTGTCCAGGAACGGGATATAGCGCGCCACATGGCGCGCGTCCGCGCGGTTCAAGCGCGCCGTAAGATCGATTGTCCCGGGCCCGTCTGGCGCGGTGACGTAGCTGCCAAACGCCGTTCCTGCCAGGTCCGCGTTGGCAAAGGCGATATTGGACAGCTTGAGCTGCAGATCGCCGTGCACATGGCTCCAGGCCAGCTGCGCGGTGAAGGTGTCAAAACTGGGCGAAGCCCCGGCAAATACCTGCGGCAAATCCACCTGCGCATTGTTCGCATTGAGCAACACGCTGCCGCCCGTCTCATTGCCGTCAATGTTGCCGCTGATTCCCGAGAACCCGGGCAGCCCGGCGTAGGCGCGCATGCCCAGCCGGTCAAAATGCCCGCGCATGCTATAGCGCTGCGGATTCTGCAGCGGACCCTGCCAATCGAAGTGCATGTTGGAGACGCTGCCCTGGGGCGCGGCGTCGGCCAGGAATTTGCGCAGATCCTGCGGCAGCGGCAGATACCCGCCCAACTGCACCAGCGGCTGCAGCGCCAGCGCATCGACGCGCAGGTCACCCTGCTCGGCGCCCTTGGCGTCGCCGGGGCGCCACTTCAGCGCAAACTGCGCCGGCGGCAGTGTGACGCCGGTTTGCAATTCCAGCGCCACATGGTCGCCGGCAATTTCATAGCCTGCGCCAGCACGGTTCGCCGACAGCCGCCCTTGCAGCAGGCGCATCGCCAGCACGGGTAGCTCCGGCGCGAGTCGCGCGCTGAAGCCACCCAACGCGACGTCGGCAGTGGCCTCTACCGGGCGCTTGTCGGCAAAACTCAGCCACAGCCTCAGGCCGCCTCGTCCGCTCTGGATGTCCACCGGATAGTCGATCCATGCGCGCCAAGCCGCAAGGTCGATGTCGGCCAGTTCGGCATAGAGTTCGCCGTTCCATGCCTGCAGCTGCTGGAACGTCCTGCCGCGCAAGTCGCCGCGCAGGTCTAGCGCGGCGGCAATTTCCCGCGGCGGCCGTGCGCGCAGCGCAAACCGGTGATGGCTGCCGCGGTTGCGCATGACGAAGTTCACATTGGACAGCGACAAGGTGGGCGCATGGCGCATCTGATCGTCCCAGCTCACCCGGGCATCGCGGATGTCCACTTCGCGCTGCGCCATCAACCATTCGGAAAAACCCGCTCCCGCCGCCTCGGCATTGAGCTTGACGCCGGCGACATAAAGCGTCCCCGCCTGGTCCCGGCGAATGTTCAGATCAGGCTTGTCCAGAGAAAGGGAATTGAAACGCAAGCTGCCGAATGCAAGCGAGTCCCATGACACGGTGCAGGACACCGAGGGCAGCGACAAGGCAATTCGGCCGTCGCTGTCGTACAGGCGCAGTTGGGTCAGGGCGAGGTAAGGGCGCAGGCGTTGCCAGCCTGAATCGACGCTGCCGATGCTGACGCGCTGGCCAATATTGCGCGAAATCGCTTGGGCGATGAGTTCCGGATGGGTCTCGACGTACGGCAGAATCCAGAAACGCAGCGCCAGCAGCACTGCGGCAAAGCCGAAATAGCCGACCAGCAGGGCATAGCCGGCGAAATGCAGCAGCCGGCGCACCAGCCCACGCCGCTGCGGCGCGACGCCGAGCTCCGCCAGCGGCGAAAAATTCTCCTCTTCGGGCGGGATGGAGCTAGTTTCGGTTTGGTCGGGGCGCGCCATCCGGAGGCAGATTTCCCATGCTGGTTGAGCGCGTTTCGGCGAAAGCCCTACAATGAACGTGCGCGCTGAAATAAGCAGACAATGTAGCCGGTAATTTTACCTGCAAAACATCCCATGATGACGCCTGATCAAGGTATTCCATTAGAAGAGACGCTGGACTATTCGCGCTATGCCAGAAGCCTGGCGCAGGCGCATCCGGAGTTGTTCCAGGCGGCGCTAGCCTCGATCGAGCGGCCTTTCGACGCCGACGCCATGCGCGCCTACCTGGCGCGGGAGACACCCGGCGACGAGGACGAACTCAAGCGCACGCTGCGCCAGCTGCGCCAGCAGGTCATGCTGCGGGTTCTGCTGCGCGACCTCGGCGGACGCGCACCGCTGGCCGAGGTGATGGCCAGCATGAGCGACCTGGCCGAACTCAGCCTCGCCTATGCGCTCAAACACCTCGGACCATGGCTCGAAACGCAGCACGGCACGCCCTCGACAGAGGGCAGACGACAGGAGCTGATCGTGGTCGGCATGGGGAAGCTGGGTGGACGCGAGCTCAACGTCTCCTCCGACATCGACCTGATCTTCGTCTATCCGGAGGAAGGCGATACCGCATTCAACGGGGCTGCGCCGGCAAGCGGTTCCGGACCGCGGCGACTGTCCAATCACGAATATTTCATCCGCCTCGGGCGCAGGCTGATCAAGGTGCTCGCCGACACCACCGAGGACGGCCAGGTGTTCCGCGTCGACATGCGCCTGCGCCCCAACGGCGATTCGGGGCCACTCGTCTGCAGCTTCGATGCGCTGGAAAACTACTTCGTCGCCGAAGGGCGCGAATGGGAGCGCTACGCCTGGATCAAGGCGCGCGTTGTGGCCGCGAGCGGCGAAGCCAATGTTTTTGCGGGGAGCGGCGCCACGGCGAAAGCAAGCGAGCTGGCGCGGGCCCTGGGCGTGGTCGCGCGGCCGTTCGTGTTCCGCAAATATCTCGACTTCGGTGCGTTTGGCGCGATGCGCTCGCTGCATGCGCAAATCCGGGCCGAAGTGGCGCGGCGCGATCTCGCCGGGCACGTCAAACTCGGCCCGGGGGGCATACGCGAGATCGAATTCATCGCGCAGGCGTTCCAGTTGATACGCGGCGGGCGCGATGCCGAACTGCAGACCCGCCCCACGCTGGAAGTGCTGGCGCTGTTGCAGAAAAAGGGACTGCTGTCCGCGGAGGCTGTGGCCGAACTGCGCGCGGCCTATGATTTCCTGCGCCGGCTCGAACATCGCCTGCAATACCTGGACGACGCGCAGACCCACGATCTGCCCACCGGCGGCGAAGACCAGGCGCTCATCGCCGCGGCCATGGGCTTTGACGACTACGCGGAATTCCTGCGCCGGCTGGACGCGCACCGCGAGCGGGTTTCGCGCCATTTCGACGACGTGTTCGCCGCTCCGGCACAAGACGAGCACGCGTGCGCGCCGCTGTGGAACGGAAACCTCGATGCGCGTGCGGCCGAGGAGCAGCTCCACACACTGGGTTTCGCCGACGCCGGCGACGCGCTCGCGCGCCTTGCCGCTGCGCGCGCATCGCCGCGCTATGTGCAGCTGCCCGAAACCAGCCGCGAGCGCTACGACGCCCTGCTGCCGCGTGTGATCGAGCTTGCGGCCAAGGCGAGCGCGCCCGAAGTTGCCCTGGCGCGCACGCTCGACCTGCTCGAAGCGATCAGCCGGCGCAGCTCCTATCTGGCACTGCTCTACGAATATCCGCAGGCGCTGGAAAAGGTGGTGCAGCTCCTGGCCGCATCGGGCTGGGCCGCCTCCTATGTCACGCGCCATCCGCTGCTGCTGGACGAGTTGCTGGACGCACGCACGCTGTATGCGGCGCCGGACTGGAAAGAATTCGCCGCGAGCCTGCGCGCGCTGCTCGCGCGCCACGAGGGTGATGCCGAGCGGCAGATGGATGTGCTGCGCGAAGCGCACCACGCCCAGGTGTTCCGCCTGCTGGCGCAGGACCTGGCGGGACAACTCACGGTGGAAGTGCTGGCCGATCATCTGTCGGCGCTGGCCGACCTGATGCTGGCGATTACGCTGGAACTGTGCTGGGCGCAGTTGCGCAACCGCCATCGCGAGACGCCGCGCTTCGCCGTCATCGCCTACGGCAAGCTCGGCGGAAAAGAGCTGGGCTACGCCTCGGACCTGGACATCATCTTCCTCTACGAGGACGAGGACGCGCGCGCGCCCCAGCTGTATGCGCGCCTGGCGCAGCGCCTCAACAGCTGGCTCACCAGCACCACCGCGTCGGGCGTGCTGTTCGAAACCGACCTGCGCTTGCGGCCCAACGGCGAAGGCGGCCTGACGGTAAGCTCGGTCGAGGGATTTCGCGAATATCAGGAGAAAGATGCCTGGGTGTGGGAGCACCAGGCGCTGACCAGGGCGCGCTACTGCGCCGGCGACACGGCGGTCGGAGCGGCGTTCGAGGCCGAGCGCATCGCCATCCTGCGCCGCCGCCGCGATCCAGATACGCTGCGCCGCGAAGTGGTCGCGATGCGCTCGAAAATGCTCGATGCCCACCCGAACGACAGCGGTCTGTTCGATCTCAAGCACGACCGCGGCGGCATGATAGACATCGAGTTCATGGTGCAGTACCTGGTGCTCGCGCATGCGCACCGTCATCCGCAGCTGACCGGCAACCTGGGCAACATCGCCCTGCTCAAGATAGCGGGGGAGCTCGGCCTGATTCCGCTGGCGACGGCGATGACGGTGCGCGACGGCTACCGCGAATACCGCAGGCTGCAGCACGCGGAGAGACTCAACGGCGCGCAGTACGCACGCGTGGAACATGCGCCGCTCGCGGCTTACATCGAGGCGGCGCTGAACCTGTGGAACATCGTATTCGGCTCGAACGGCAGCGCACAAGCGCATAGCTGACCTGCCCGCAGGTCAAGGGCGTCGGAAAACAATATTCAAGTCAACACTATGGCAGGGCAAGAAATGATGCGGTGAAAATTGACCGCGATCAATGATGAATGCCGGGGAGACGCTAGCATGGTGCGCTGAATCAACCGGCTGCACGGCGATAGGCCGCGAGAGCGGAAAGCGCGGCAGTTTCGCCCATGCAATCCCTAGCTAACCGAGTACGAAGGAGAGACCATGTCCGCAACACTAGAAGAAGCCGCTGTGACCACCGCCGAAGATTCCGTGAAAATGACCGACGGGTTTCATCTTGTAATCGACGCGCTGAAGGCCAACGACATCGATACCATTTTCGGTCTTGTCGGCATTCCCATCACCGACCTGGCCCGTCTCGCCCAGGCCGAAGGCATGCGCTTCATCGGTTTCCGTCATGAACAGCACGCGGGCAATGCAGCCGCCATCGCCGGCTACCTGACGCAAAAGCCGGGAATCTGCCTGACCGTGTCCGCGCCGGGCTTCCTCAACGGACTGATCGCGCTGGCCAATGCCACGACCAACTGCTTCCCCATGATCCTGATCAGCGGATCCAGTGAACGCGAGATCATCGACCTGCAACAGGGCGATTACGAAGAAATGGATCAGCTCAATGCGGCCAAACCGTACGCGAAAGCGTCCTACCGCATCAACAAGGCCGAGGATATCGGCATCGGTGTCGCGCGCGCGATCCGGGCGGCCGTGTCGGGCCGTCCCGGCGGCGTTTATCTGGACCTGCCGGCGAAATTGCTGAGCCAAGCACTGGACGCAGCACAGGGCAAGCAATCAATAGTCCGCGTCGTCGACGCGGCACCGCGTCAGATCCCGGCTCCCGACGCGGTCAAACGCGCGCTGGACGTGCTCAAAGGCGCCAAGCGTCCGCTCATCCTGCTCGGCAAAGGCGCCGCCTACTCCCAGGCCGATGCGGAGATCCGGGCGTTCGTCGAAAAATCCGGCATCCCCTATTTGCCGATGTCCATGGCCAAAGGCCTGCTGCCCGACAACCATGTCCAATCGGCTTCTGCCTGCCGCTCCTTCGTGCTGGCGGAGGCCGACGTCGTGGTGCTGATCGGCGCGCGCCTGAACTGGCTGCTCTCGCACGGCAAAGGCAAGACCTGGGGTGCGCCCACACCGAAGCAGTTCATCCAGATCGATATCGCCCCGACGGAAATCGACAGCAACGTGGCGATCGCAGCCCCCGTGATCGGCGACATCGGCTCCTGCGTGTCGGCCCTGCTCGAGGGCATGGGTTCAGGCTTCGGCAAGCCCAGCGCCGAATGGACCGGCGCGATCGCCGAGCGCAAAGACAAGAACGTAGCGAAGATGGCGGCAACGCTCGAAAAGAATCCGTCGCCGATGAATTACCACAGCGCGCTGCGCGCGATCCGCGACGTACTGAAGACGCGTCCGGACATCAACCTCGTCAACGAAGGCGCGAACGCCCTCGACTTCACGCGCAGCATCGTCGACATGTACCAGCCGCGCAAGCGCCTGGATTCCGGCACTTGGGGCATCATGGGCATCGGCATGGGCTATTCCATCGGCGCGGCGGTCGTCAGCGGCCTGCCTGTCGTTGCGATCGAAGGAGACAGCGCGTTTGGTTTCAGCGGCATGGAACTGGAAACCGTCTGCCGCTACCAGCTGCCGGTTACCACCGTGATCTTTAACAACAACGGCGTCTACAAAGGCTGCGATCCCAACCTCAATCCCAACAAAGCCGACGTCGCCGTCACCGCCTTCGTCAAGGGTGCGCGTTACGACAAGATGATCGAAGCATTCGGCGGCGTAGGCTATCACGCAACCACCCCGGCGGAACTGACCAAAGCCTTGACCGAAGCGATCGCGGCGGGCAAGCCGGCACTCATCAATGCCGTCATCGACGAAGCAGCGGGTACCGAGAGCGGCCGCCTGACCAACCTGAACCCGAAGACGGCAGCGGCGAAAAAGTAGGAGTAGGCGCGCCTGGCGGCGTTTTCGCCAGGCGCCTGATCCGGCAAGCCCGAGGCGCCCCCTCGGGCGCTGCGCCATCGTCCTGGGCCGGATGCCATACAGCGACGCCATCGAGCGGCTTGTGCGCGAGCAGATCCGAGCTCCCCATGTTCCGTGATTGCGACACCGCCGGACGCCGTTGCGGCTTGCCGCTGCGGACAGTTCGCGCGCCGGATTCCGCACGCCTGGTTCATGCACTGCTCAAGGCGGCCGCTTTCCGCTAAAATGCCCTTGTTCGCTTTCCATCAGTTTCAACAAGGAGTTAGAAATAATGTCGACGTCGATGGCCGACCGCAACGGATACATCTGGTATGACGGCAAGCTGGTGCCCTGGCGCTCGGCTACCACCCACGTGCTCACCCACTCGCTGCACTACGGCCTGGCGGTATTCGAAGGCATACGCGCCTACAACACCGCGCAAGGCACCGCCGTATTCCGCCTGAACGAGCACATCGACCGCATGTACAGTTCGGCGCACATCTACATGATGAAAATACCGTACAGCAAGGCAACGCTGATCGAAGCGAACAAGGAAGTGGTGCGCGCGAACAAGCTGCAGGAATGCTACCTGCGCCCGATCGCGTTCTATGGCTCGGAGAAAATGGGCGTCTCGCCCAAGGGCGCGACGGTGCACGTCGCCATCGCCGCCTGGCCCTGGGGTGCCTACCTTGGCGCCGAAGGGCTGGAGCGTGGCATCCGCGTCAAGACTTCGTCGTTCGCGCGTCACCACGTGAACGTTTCGATGTGCCGCGCAAAATATTCCGGCACCTACGCCAACTCGATCCTCGCCAATCAGGAAGCGGTGGAGCACGGCTACGACGAGGGGCTGCTGCTGGACGTCGACGGCTTCGTCGCCGAAGGCGCCGGCGAGAACCTGTTCATCGTCAAAAACGGCTGCATCTACGAACCGGAGCTGACTTCGGCGCTGATGGGCATCACGCGCGACAGCGTGATCACGCTCGCCGCGGAGCTGGGCTACGCGGTCACGCCGCGGCGCGTCACCCGCGACGACCTGTACATCGCCGACGAAGCTTTCTTCACCGGCACCGCCGCCGAAGTCACGCCGATTCGCGAGGTCGACGGGCGCAAGATCGGCGTAGGGCGCCGTGGTCCGATCACGCGCAAACTGCAAAATGCGTTCTTCGAAGTAGTCAACGGCAGGGACGAGCGGCACACGGAATGGCTCGTGCCCATTGCCAAAGGCAAGTCTAAAGCGGGCGCAGGCAAGCCAAAAGCGGTCGCAGCCAAACCAGCAAAAAAGGGGAAACGCTGATGTCCGCCACCGCCTATCAAACGCAACGCACGGTCGAGGTCACGGAGCGGGACCTCCCGCTGGAATGCCCCCGCCCTTCGACCCCGGTGTGGAATCTGCATCCGCGCGTGTTCCTCGACGTCGTCGATTCCGGCGAGGTGCTCTGCCCGTACTGCGGCACGCGCTACGTATACAAGGGTGCGCCGCCCAAAGGCGGACACTAACCGCGAAAAACCGGCTTCTGGAAGCCGGGGGACTGGCAAGCCCGGTGCCTTTTCCTGTTTCTGGTTTCTAGACACTGGTTTCCATGGTACGCATTCTCATCGTCGCCCCGTCCTGGATCGGCGACACACTGCTTGCACAGCCGCTGCTGCGGCGCCTGCATGACAAGCTCGGACACGTCAGCATAGACGCGCTGGCGCCGCCATGGTGCTGCCCGCTGCTCGCGCGCGTGCCCGAGATCGACCAAGTGATCGCATCGCCGTTCGCACACGGGGAGCTGAAGCTGCGCGCGCGCTGGAAGCTCGGGCGCGACCTGGCTAAGCGAAATTACGACCAGGCCATCGTGCTGCCCAACAGCTTCAAGTCGGCGCTGATACCGTTTTTCGCCGACATTCCGCTGCGCGCGGGCTACGCCGGCGAATTCCGCTACGGCCTGCTGAACCTGACGCACCGGCTCGACCGGAAGAAGCTGCCGCTGATGGCCGAGCGCTACGCCCAGCTCGCGGAAAAACCGGGCGCGCAATTGCCGCGCCCTCTGCCGCAGGTGCAGCTGCAGGTGGATCCGGTCAACACTGCGCGCACCACCGCGCGTCTGAACCTGGACCGCTCGCGCCCGGTCGCGGTGTTTTGCCCCGGCGCCGAGTACGGCCCGGCCAAACGCTGGCCGGCGCGCCATTTCGCCGCGCTCGCGCGCGAGCTGGCCGCGCGCAATTACGCCGTCTGGCTGATCGGTTCGGGCAAGGACGCAGATGTTGGCGAGGAGATCCGCGCGCAGTCGGACGGCGCCTGCGCCAACCTCTGCGGCAAGACCGACCTCGCCAGCGCGATCGACCTGATAGCGTGCGCGCGGCTGGTAGTGAGCAACGACTCCGGCCTGATGCACGTCGCCGCGGCACTGGGCAAGCCGCTCATCGCACTGTACGGTTCCTCCAGCCCCGCGCACACCCCGCCGCTGTCGTTGACGGCGCAGCCCGGATCGGCGCGCATCGCCAAAGTCGACATCGAGTGCAGCCCGTGTTTTGCGCGCGAGTGCCCGCTGGGTCACTTCAAGTGCATGAACGATCTCTTGCCGGCGCGCGTGCTCGCCGAACTGGATGCGCTCGCGATTTAGGACCCGTTGCAAAATGAAATTTTGCAACGCCCGATATAGGGGAGCATGAGGGGAGGTCCCCCAAGGGGACTTCCTTCGGGGCGTATCCCCTCATTTTCCAACGAACTGTTAACGCCGCTATCCTTTCGCGCGCTTGTCCCGCATCAGCCGGTCCCAGCCTTTGCGGCCCAGGCGGCGCAGCGTCTCGATGTTCTTTTGCGGAATGCGCTCGATGTCCGGATGCGCGGCGACGGCGCGCTCGACGCTCGCCTCGCGCAGCAGGTGCAGCATTGGGTAGGGCGAGCGGTTGCTGCAATTTTCGACATCCTCAGGCGCGCTGCCGGCAAACTGGTACTGCGGATGAAAGCTCGCGATCTGGATTTCGCCGCCGAGCGCAAGCTCGTCCACCGCAGCCTCGGCCACATCGAGAAAATCGTTGTAGTCGAGAAAATCGCCGAACGCGCCCGGATGGATCAGCAGCGTGGTTTCGATCTCGCCCGGGTCGGCCGCCGCCAGCGTGCGCAATTCGTCCATCAGCGCTTCGAGCAAGCCCTCGGCGGTCGCGGCCTCGGTGACCGCATAGCGGATGCGCTTGCCGGCATGCACGCCGCGCGCGAACGGGCACAGATCGAGCCCGATCACGGCGGCCTCCAGCCAGGCCACCGTGGCGGCGACCACGGCCTCGGCGTCGGGCATGCCTGCGTGCGCTTCCATGCTCTATGTTCCGGCCGCGACGGCGCGATGCGCTGAAACTTCGGCATCGCCCAGCATCGCCCGGCGCGTGTCCGGCGTCTCCAGGCTGATGCGGCCGAGCGCCCCGCCGCGGTAGTCCTGCAGCAGGATCAGCGCTGCCCGCTCGCGGTCGAGTTCGCCGCCGCGCCCCTTGACGATGCAGCCGCGCCGGCGCGCCACCGCCTCGATCACGCCGGGAGCATCCATCCCGCGCGGCTCGAAGCCATAGCGCGCGGCAAGCCGGGCCGGGTAGCGCTCGAGCAGGATGCGCGCGAGGAACACGGCCACCTCCTCGTCGATCACCGCGTTGCGCCCGATGGCATGGCTCGCGGCGAGCATCATGCCGTCGGAGTCGTGCGCGATCTTCGGCCACATCAGCCCCGGGGTATCGGTGATGGTCATGCGCTTGCCCAGGTCCAGGCTCAGCTGCGACTTGGTGACCGCCGGCTCATCGCCGACCTTCGCCGCCCTGCGCTTGAGCAGCGCATTCATCAGCGTGGATTTGCCCACATTCGGAATGCCCATGATCAGCATGCGCAGCGGCTTGGTGCCCTCGCTGCGATGCGGGGCGAGTTGCTGGCACAGCGCCGGCACCCTGGCCGCGTCGCCGGGTTTCTTGCACGAAATCGCGACCGCCTTGACCCCGCTTTGCCGGTTGTAGAAAGCAAGCCAAGCCCGGCTTGCATCCGGGTCGGCCAGGTCGGCTTTGTTGAGCAGCTTCAGGCACGGCCGCTGCCGCTGCAGGCGCAGTTCCCGGATCATCGGATTGCTGCTCGCCTCGGGGCAGCGCGCGTCGAGCACCTCGATCACGACATCCATGCGCTCCAAGGTCTCCGCGGCCTTGTCGCGGGCGGAAGTCATGTGACCGGGAAACCATTGGATTGCCATGTCGGCTGGTGCAGCGTTGAGGGGATGCGCGCATTATCGCCTGTATCGGTCCGCAGGACGGCGGAAGTGCAGAATAAGGCCGGGCCGCCGGGCAAGCTGACGTAAAATGGGACCCCTCCCCATCGCCCCCATCGCGCGCCAGAGCCGCGCCGAAAGCCCTCCATGAAAACCCCCGCAAGACTGCTGCCGCTGGTCGAGGAAGGCCTCGTCGACGAAGTCGTGCGCCAACTCATGAGCGGCAAGGAAGCGGTGGTCTACGTCGTGCGCTGCGGCGGCGAGGTGCGCTGCGCGAAAGTGTACAAAGAGGCGAACAAGCGCAGCTTCCGCCAGGCAGTGCAATACACCGAAGGCCGCAGGGTAAAGAACAGCCGCCGCGCCCGCGCCATGGAGAAGGGCTCGCGTTACGGGCGCCAGGAGCAGGAGCAGGCCTGGCAGCATGCCGAGGTCGACGCGCTGCGCCGGCTTGCCGCGGCAGGGGTGCGCGTGCCCACGCCCTACAACTTCCTCGAGGGTGTGCTGCTGATGGAGCTGGTGACCGACGAGACCGGTAACGCCGCACCGAGGCTCAACGACCTGGAACTCAGCGCAGCCCAGGCGCTCGCCTGGCACCAGATGCTGATGATGCAGATCGTGCGCATGCTGTGCGCCGGCCTGGTGCACGGCGACCTGTCCGAATACAACGTGCTCGTCGGCGCCGACGGGCCGGTGATCATCGACCTGCCCCAGGCAGTAGACGCCGCAGGCAACAACAGCGCGGCATTCATGCTCCTGCGCGACGTCGGCAATCTCACCGCCTGGTTCGGCCGCTTCGCCCCGGAACTGCTCGCCACCGACTACGGCCGCGAAATCTGGTCGATCTACCTGAGCGGCAAGCTGCATCCGGAAACCGCGCTGACCGGGCGCTTCGAGCGCGACGAGCAGCCCGCGGACGTACAGGGCCTGATGCGGGAAATCGACGAAGTGATCAAGGAAGAGGCGGCGCGTCAGCGCTACAAGCAG
>CAZRMO010000019.1:0-26179 GCA_964601155.1 uncultured Enterobacteriaceae bacterium | reverse complement strand
GTGAAGCCGGCCGATAAGCCGGGTTCTGTTACGGGGATTGCTCCCTATGACGGTCATTCCTCTAGGCCCTGGGTTGCCCCAGGGCTCCAGCCACCTACCCGCGGACTCAGCGAGCAGCATCATAGTCCGCCTATTTGGTGTTGCTCCGGGTGGAGGTTACCGCGTTTCACCCGCCGCACCTTCTTGCGAAAGCGCGGCGACTCGTCTCTGTGGCCCTGTTCCTCGTCTTCGCCGAAGGCAAGCCTTCGACTATTACGTACGGCCGTTAGCCGTCACCCTGCTCTGTGGAGCCCGGACTTTCCTCTCCGTGCTTGCGCACGCAGCGACCGTCTGGCCAGCTTCACGGGGGAATTTTAACACCTGCACCCGCATCACCCTCGACAAACGCGCGCCGGCCGGTCTTCCCCGCAATTCGCGCTCACTGCAGCGCGTCGATGCCCACCACGCTCGCGTCCTTGGCGCCGTGCCCCGCCGCAATCAACTGATCCATCCTCGCCGCGATCGCCGGCAACACCGCCATCGGCAGCCCGCCTGCGGTTTCGAGCATCAGGCGCACGTCCTTGCGCGCCATGGCCAGTTCGAAACTCGGGCTAAAGTTGCCTTTCGCCATACTCAGTCCCCGCGTTGCGATCATCGCATTGACATCAAACAGACCCAGCAGCTTGATCGCGTCCTCGCCGCCGATGCCGCTCGCCTTGGCCAGGGTAAGCACGTCCGCCATTGAAGCCGACATGCCGATGATCATGGCATTGCCCAGCAGTTTGTTGGCGGCGGCGAGATCGGCGCGCTCGCCGAGGTATTCGAGCCGCCCCGTCATTCGGGCGAGATCCGCCTTCACGCTCTCGAACAGCGGCTTCGGCCCCGCAGCCAGCATCGAGCCCTGGGCGTTGCGTGCGGCCGCCGGCGTCATGAACACCGGGCAATGCAGATACTTCCGCCCCTGCGCGTTAAGCCGTTTCGAGCGCTCGGCGGTGAGCGCCGGCAGGGTCGTGGTGTGATCTATCACTGTCGCGTCGGCGGCAAGTCCGGGACCTGCCGCCGCGATGACTTCTTCAACAACGGCGTCATCCTTGAGCACGAGGTGCACTCTGGCTGCGCCTTTGACCGCTTCGGCCGGCGTCTTGGCCGCTTTGACGCCGAACTGCGCCAAGGCGATTACCTTGTCTGCCGACCGGTTCCACGCGACGACCGTATCGCCGCGCTTGGCGCAAGCCTCCGCAAACGCCCCACCGAGTAGTCCAGTTCCGAGAAATGCGATATTTGCCATAGTTAAAATCCTGAAAGGGTTGTGCGTCCCGGGAGACGCTGCCGGAGCTCCGGCTGGAACATTCGATCCGAGCGCGCATTGTAACTCCCGACGCCGGGCTCTCGGCGCGGAAGCCCGCGGCGGGGTGAACGCGCGCTATCTGTTCTTTCCTTTACGCTTGCGGCCGGAATCCGTTTTCGCATCCGCCGCGGCCCGCTCCTGCGGCTTTTCCCGCTCCCGCGCACGCCCCGGGCGAAACTGCTGCGTGTCCTCGTAATAACGCTCGGCCTCGTTCTCCGGCGTCCAGCCGGGCACGCCCAGGATAGGCAGCGGCGCATAGTCCTCCGTCGCACCTAGCGAACCCATGTCGGCGAAGGCGCGAGCGAGCTGGGCATCGAGGGAAGCGAGCTGCTGCGGCAGCGGCCGCTCGAGCTCCTTCGCCGAGATGTCGACAATGACGCTCTTGGCGGTTACGCCCTTGTAGGGCGCGAGCGCCTTCTCGTACAGCGCGTGCCCGAACAGGTGGAAACGCATGCCCTTAACCACGTCTTCGCGCCGATTCCAGAACAGCTCTTTCCACTGAAAGCCGGTCAGCAGCTGCGCCAGGTCGGCGTCGCTGGAGGCGACGATCACGCCGGATTCGTCGAAAAGCGTCAGCGCATCGCGCACCGGTCCGCGTGCCTCGCCGCCTTCGCGCGCCTGCATTTCGCTGTAATGGTGGCGGTTGATTGCGGCCTTGGTTTTGGGGAAGCTGATCCACACCAGCGCATTGAACAGGTCGTGCCAGTTGCGGTTGCGCGTCAGCACCTTGCCGTAGGCGAATACGCGCTTCTCGTACGGCTCGCCGGTCTTCGCCTCCTGCGGCACGAATTCGACCGGCTCGCCGCCTCCGCTCAGCACCTCGCGCTCCTCGCACAGGCGGTTCAACTCGGCCAGCGTGGGGAAGTGGTCCTCCGGCAGGCGTTCGATCAAAGGCGCGAGCGTCGCGAACATGGGCGAAGCCAGCAATTCCCAGCGGTCCCAGACAGGTGCGGCAGAGCTGGCCATGGCTTCAGCCTACTGCAGGCGCCAGGCGAGAGGCTCGCCCGCGCGCAGCGGCACCAGCTCGTCTTCGCCCAGGACGAGTGAAGATTGCACCTGCCAGCGTTCGCGCCGCAGCGTGATCGTCCCGGTGTTGCGCGGCAGGCGGTAAAAATCCGCGCCGTGGAAACTGGCGAAAGCTTCGAATTTGTCCAGCGCGCCGGCCGCCTCGAACGCCTCGGCGTAGAGCTCAATCGCCGCGTGCGCGCTGTAGATGCCCGCGTGGCCGCACGCGGCCTCCTTGTCGCGGCGCGCATGCGGTGCGCTGTCCGTGCCGAGAAAAAACTTGGGGCTGCCGCCGGTTGCGGCCTGCACCAGCGCCCGGCGGTGCGTTTCGCGCTTGAGCAGAGGCAGGCAGTAGTGATGCGGGCGGATGCCGCCGGCAAACATCGCATTGCGATTCATCAACAGGTGGTGCGCGGTGATGGTGGCGGCGACGCTCGCTGGCGCCGCGCTCACGTATTCGGCCGCCTCGCGCGTGGTGATATGCTCTAGCACCAGCCGCAGGCCGGCAAACCGCCGCGTAATCTGCGGCAGCACGGTGTCGAGAAACACCGCCTCGCGGTCGAACGCATCCACTCCCGGGTCAGTGGCTTCGCCGTGCAGCAGCAGCGGCAGATCCGCCTTTTCCATGGCCTCGAGCGCGCGGAAGCAATGCTCGAGGCGGGTCACGCCGGAATCGGCGTTCGTCGTGGCCCCGGCCGGGTAGTACTTCACCGCCCGTACCACGCCGCTCGCCTGCGCCAGTGCGATTTCCTCGGGAGTGGTGTTGTCGGTGAGATACAGCGTCATCAGCGGCTCGAAGCGCGAATCCGCCGGCAGCGCGGCCAGAATGCGTTCGCGGTAGGCCCGGGCCAGCGCCACCGTGGTCACCGGCGGCTTCAGATTGGGCATGACGATGGCGCGCGCGAACTGGCGCGCGCTATGCGGCAGCACTGCGGCGAGCGCGGCGCCGTCGCGCAAATGCAGGTGCCAGTCGTCTGGGCGAGTGAGCGTGAGGGCCTGGAGGATAGGAGTCGGCATGGCAGGCGCAATTATACGCGCTGCCTACCGGCCTCCGACCCAAAAATCAGCCGTCGCTTCCGGCCTCGGCAGCGCGCAGTGCAAGCGCGCGCGCGTACAACTCGTTCTTGCGCGCGCCGGTGATCGCGGCGGCGAGCGCGGCTGATTGCTTGAGCGGCAGTTCTGCCAGCAGCAGACGCAGCACCCGCTCGGCCTCCGCCGGCAGGCCTTCCCGCGCCGCGGCTTGCGCGCCGGAGACGAGCAGCACGAACTCTCCGCGGAGCCGATTGGCGTCGGCCGCGAGCCAAGCCCCGGCCTGGTCCAGCCGGCAGCGGTGGATAGTCTCGAACAGCTTGGTCAGCTCGCGCGCGATCACGATGTCGCGCTCGCCACCGAGGACGGCGGCCAGGTCGGTCACGCACTCGGCCACGCGGTGCGGCGCCTCGTAGAACACCAGGGCATAAGGCAGCTCGCGCAGCGCTTCCAGCGCCGTGCGCCGCGCCGCAGGCCTGACCGGCAGGAAGCCGTAGAACAGGAAGTGCGCTGCCGCCAATCCGGCCGCCGACAAGGCTGCGATGGCCGCGTTGGCGCCGGGGATCGGGCATACGTCGACGCCCGCCTCCCGTGCCTGCGCCACCAGCAATGCGCCCGGATCCGAGATCCCCGGCGTCCCCGCGTCGCTTACCAGGGCGATGGTTTCGCCCGCTTGCATCCGTGCGACCAGTTCTGCCGCGCGCCGCATTTCGTTGTGTTCGTGCAGCGCTACCAGCTTGGCCGCTATGCCGTGGTGCGCGAGCAGGTGTCCCGTAGTGCGCGTGTCCTCGGCGGCAACCAGGTCCGCCTGCGCCAGCACCGCGAGCGCGCGCGCGCTGATGTCGCCCAGGTTTCCAATCGGCGTGGCGACGACATATAATTTCCCCGCACCCTCCGAGGCTTGCCCCTCATGGCCATGCCGTTCCTGTTGCGCGCCGCGCTTTGCGTCTTTGCCGTGTTGCCCCATGGCACGGGATTGTGCGTTGCGGCCGGCAATGAAGCAAGCGCCGGCTGCGCGCGGCCTGACGCGGACCCCGGCCGGTGACGCCCGGCGCGCAGGCGAGCGGCAAGCTGGCCGAAACGCTGGTCGCAGCTTATCTGCAGGCTCGTGGACTGCGCTTGCTGGAGCGCAACTACCGCTGCCGCCTCGGAGAAATCGATCTGATCCTGTCCGACGGGCCCGTCCTGGTGTTCGTCGAAGTGAGGTTGCGGCGCAATCCCGGCTATGGCGGCGCCGCGGCCAGTATTACCGCGGCCAAGCGGCAACGCATTCTACGGGCCGCGCGTCATTATCTCTCTGGCAAGCCGGAACCTACGTGCCGCTTCGATGTCGTATTACTCGATTCACTGGCGCAGGACCGTATCGAATGGATCAAGAATGCTTTCGGTGAATGAAGGCTTTTTTCCCGCGCCGGCGTCCAAGCGCCGACACAGCCGGAGCCATTGCATAGCATGCGCACAAGCTTCGGGGTCCGGATCGAGTAAGGTAGAATGGTCGTTTCGGATTTTACGGAGCATAGATGGATCTCGTTGCGCGCGTCAGTCAGCATTTCGCCGACAGCGTCCAGACCAAGCAGAAGTCTGCCGAATTGCTGGCCGCGCCGATTGTGCTGGCGGCCGAACTGATGGTGAAATGCCTGCTCGCCAACGGCAAGATTCTCGCCTGCGGCAACGGCGGCTCCGCCGCAGACTCGCAGCACTTTGCCGCGGAGTTGCTCGGGCGCTTCGAACGCGAGCGCCCGGGTCTGGCGGCGATCGCCCTTACCACCGATACTTCGACCCTGACCGCGATTGCCAACGACTACGATTACGAACAGATTTTCTCCAAGCAGGTGCAGGCGCTGGGGCAGACAGGCGACGTGCTGCTCGCGATCTCCACCAGCGGCTATTCGAAGAACGTCATCGCCGCGATTCACGCCGCGCACGAGCGCGACATGCAGGTAGTGGCGCTGACGGGCAAAAGCGGAGGCAAGATCGCCGGCCTGGTGGCCAATGAGGATGTGCACATCTGCGTGCCCTCGGACAGGACTGCACGCATCCAGGAGGTGCATCTGCTCACGCTACACTGCCTGTGCGACGCCATCGACACGTTGTTACTAGGAGCTGAATCATGACCGAATCGAACAAGGCATTTCCGGCCGATTGCAACATGGGGGGGCGTCTCCCGACATGCTCCCCTGAATCACGGGCGGTTTCGGTAATTCTGAAACGGCCCCGCGCTTCCTTGCGCGCTTTGACACTGCTCGCTCTGCTCGGGCTCGCGCCGCTGTTGCAGGGCTGCTTCCCAATGGCGGTAGTCGGCGCGGGCGCCGTGGCCGTGTCCGCCTCCGACCGGCGCACGCTGGGCGCGCAGGCCGAGGACCAGGAAATCGAATTCCGCGGCGGCAGCCGCATCAACGACCGCCTTGGCGACAAGGGGCACATCGACGTCACCAGCTACAACCGCAACGTTTTGCTCACCGGCGAGGCGATCGACACCGCCTCCCGGGCAGAGGCCGAAAGCATCGTGCGCGCGGTTCCCAACGTGCGCGGTGTGGTCAACGCTATCCAAATCTCCGCACCGAGTTCGTATACCTCGCGCGCCAACGACAGCTACCTCACGTCCAAGGTCAAGGCGCGCTTCATCGACAACGGCGGCAAATTCGCGGCCAATCATGTCAAGGTAGTGACCGAAGACGGCGTGGTCTACCTGATGGGACTGGTCACGCACAAGGAGGCCGATGCGGCGGTGGAAATCGCGCGCACCACAGGCGGCGTGCAAAAAGTGGTGCGCGTGTTCGAGTACATCGACGCCGCGCCCAAGTGACGGCCGGCGCGTGAGTCCGGAATTCGAGGCGAAGCTGTGCGCACCGGCGCAGCTTGCGCGCCGCATTGCGGCCCTTCTCCGGCCGCTGGTCTTCACCAACGGCGTATTCGACATCCTGCACCGCGGCCACGTCACCTATCTTGCGCAGGCGCGCGCGCTCGGCGCGAGCCTCGTCGTCGCCGCCAATAGCGACGTTTCGGCGCGCCGTCTTGGCAAGGGCGAGGACCGTCCGATCAACCCGCTCGAGGACCGCATGGCGGTGCTCGCCGCCTTGCAGGCGGTGGACCTGGTCACCTGGTTCGATGAAGACACGCCGCTCTTCCTGATCCTCGCCTGCCGGCCGGACGTGCTGGTCAAAGGAGGCGACTGGAAGCCCGAGGCCATCGTCGGCGCAAAAGAAGTCGCGCAGTGGGGCGGCAGCGTGCACTCGATCCCGTTCGAGTTCGAGCGCTCGACCACCGCAACGCTGAACCGGATACGCTCAGCCAAACCGGATTAGGCTTTGCTTCGAGGCGCAGAAGGACATCCCCATGTGCCTTCTAAGTCCGGGACAGTTTCAGCTCCATGTATACCGCACCCGGCAGAGGGTTCTGGTAATAAGGCGCGATTTCCACAAAGCCGAGCGAGCGGTCTCCGGGTCCGCTGGCGTCGCCGCCTGCCACAAGAGCGTTCCCGGCAGCAGCACCGTGCTACGCGTTGTGCTCGCGCATCAGCCTCGCGGTCTCGGCCGCAACGCTGTCGCCGCCTACCTCGAGCTCTCGCGCGATGCGCTCGCGCTCGGCTGCATTCTTGTCCTGCGACAGCTTGTAGCGCGCGTCGATCCGCGTCACGACGAGAGAGAAGGAAACGATGGCGCCCAGCCTCGCATCGAGATAGCTTTCGGGCAACTCGGCCATTTGCGCGAGATATGCCGGATCATGCTGGCGGATGAGCTTCTGCTGCAATTCGATCTTGGCCGCGCGCTCCTCGATCAGCGCCGGCCTGCCGTATGCATGCACCGCGACATAGTTCCAGGTGGGCACGTTCTGCCGGCTGTCGTAGTGCCGCGGCGAAACATAGGCATGCGGCTGCATGAATATCACCAGGGCGTCGCCTGCGGCGGCGAAATCGCGCCATTGCGGATTGGCGCGTGCCATGTGCGCAAGCAACGTGATCCGGCCGTCCCTCTCCTCGACCACGAAGGGTAGGTGCGTGGCCATCAGTCCGCCCGGGCCGCAGGTCGCCAGCGCCGCGAAGGAATAAGCGCGCATGTAAGCGAGCAGCGCCGCGCGGTCTTCGTTTTGGTTGTGCTTGGGCACGTACATCGCTGCGGCTATCCTTACTTATCGCCTGCGGGGCATTCGTGCAGGTCGCTGCCGGAAAAGGTTTGTTTGAGTTCGTTCAGCTTCGCCACTACTGCCGGGCTGGCATCGTGCACCTGAAAATAGGTCTTTTCCGGCGGTGTCTCGTGTGCACCGACGATAGCGCTCCTAACGCCCTTGGCGCGCAACGCGTCCAGGCGCGCCTTGGCCGCGTCCTCGGTCTTGAACACACCGAGGGAAATCGCGTTGCGCCATTTCGGATCGTCGGACACGATGAAATAGTCATGCACACCCAAATGCTTCAGTTCGCCCGCCTTCTCGATCGCCGCCTTGCGGCTGGCAAGCGGTGGCATATAAACCCAGAAACCGGAGACGTCCTCCTGCGAGCGCTGCGTCAGTTTGGCGCCGAGCGCCAAGGGCGCCAGCGCCTGCTGTGCGCGCGCCACATCGGCGCCGGCGAATGCGCCCCATTCGAGGCAGACCGCGACCAGCTTCGGCGGCTCGGGCTTGCGCATAAGTACGCTCGCCTGTTCGGGCTGGAGCAGCTGGATTTTTTCGCGATTGAGCTGCTGGCTGAAAATCTGCGCGTCTCCGCCGGCCTCGGCGCCGGAATTGAACCAGGAATAAGCAAAGAACAGCGCGTTGGCCAGCGCCAGGACGAAAAACAGCGTGCGCATCGATCAAGCCTTTTGCATGCCGGCCAGCCCTGCGAGCGCCTCGCGTTCGAGCGCCTGGCTGATGCAATGCAGTCCCTCGAGCACCAGGTTGTCGTGGTAGCGAAACACGATGGCAAGGTGCGGCGTCAGCGCCCTGGCCGCCCCGCCCGAGACCAGGCACAGCAGGTCCGGATGATCGCGCCGGTACAGATCGTAGATGCGTTCCACCGCCCCTGCCTGCGCGTGCTGGCAGCCGCTGACGATGGCGTCGACGGTTTGCACCGGGTACTCCGTATACACGCCGTCGGCATCGGGCAGCGCCGCGGTTTTCTCATGCAGCGAGCGCAACATGGTACCGACGCCCGGCATGATGCAGCCCCCGGCGAACTGGCCCTGCGCGGTGAGCAGATCGATAGTGGTGGCGGTGCCGCAGCACACTACCAGCACCGGACGCGCCCCGTGAAGCGCGCGCGCGCCGATCAGCGCGGCCCAGCGATCGCTGCCCAGTTGCGCCGGGTTGCGATAGCCGTTCTTCACCCCGCATTGCTCGTCCGCGGCGCTCACCCAATAAGGCGGGGGCGCATCGGGCCAGATTTCGAGCAGGCGCAGCATGCTCGCGCGCACGCGTGTGCCGGCAACGTTTGAAATCACGATTTGCGCCGGTGCCGGATGCCTGCGCAGCTGTGCCGCCAATGCCGGAATTTCTTCCAGCAGCGCATGGCCGGACTCGAGACAGCTCACGTGCGCCGGCTCGTCCAAATTCGCCTTGTAGCGGCCCCACTTGACGAAGGTATTGCCGATGTCGACCAGCAGCTTGTATGGCTCGTTCATGTTGACGGCGGAAAATAATGGCTAGGGAAACTCCGATACCGATCCTGGTGCAGTCAGGCCTTCCTCGGCCCTGGGGAACCCACAAGGGAGCCTAGCTCCTTTGTTCGCATCATGTCTAATTCTACGGTGAAACGTGCCTAAATGGCATCCAACGGATAAATCGGCCGCGCGAGCTTGCGGTAGCGGTAGGTCGACAGGTCGGCGTTGGTGACGCCGGCGCCGGCGCATTCGACGATATGCGCGGCGATCGGCCTGAAGCCGGCGCGGTAGTGGATACGCGACTTCAGCATGATGAAGCGCTTTTTTGTCGGCTCGATACCACAGTGGCGGAAAATCACCAGGTCGAAAGGCTCGTGGTGGCGCTCGGTGACGACGATCTGCGCGCGTCCCGTGTCGAGCACCGCGCTGCGCCCGAGATGGCTTTTCAGGCCGGTGTACATCGGCCCGGTGAACACGATTTCGCCATCGGTGATGTTGCGCACGCGGCCCGTGAGTTCGAGCGGCCTGCCCGCGAGACCGATTGCCGGCATGTCGGTTTTGCCGCCCAGTTTGAGCCGGACATTGTTGCCGATGCCGGCCTCGACCATCTGCGCCACCGCTTGCGGATCGCGTATCGGCGCGATGGCGACATCGTCCAGGTTCTGCCTGAGTATCTCCTCCACTACCAGCATCACGTCCTGGGCTCCGCCCGAACCGCAGTTATCGCAGTGATCGATCAGCAGGACCGGGCCGCTGCCTGCGCCGAGCACACGTGCCCGCGTTACGGACTGCGCCAGCGGCTCGGGATGGAACACGTACTCGGCGCGCCGCTCCCAGGCGATCGCGAGCATGCGATCGCATACTTGCTGCGCCGCCGCCTGCCCGCCTGCGTCGGCGAGTGCATCGGCCACGACCACGGCGGAAACACCGGTGTAAGGCGTGTCGGCATGGGGAAAACCGGGCAGCAGTGTCGCCGCCAGCACCCGACCGGATTTTTCCATGGCGCGCGCGTAGTCCAGAATTTCGCCCGAGGGCCCGTCCTCTGGGGCATGGCGCATCACCGAGGAGACGAGCGGCAGCCAGCCCCAGGCCATCACCGGCCGCGTCTTTCGACGCAGCGACCGGGCCAGGATGTCGCCGGCGAGCAGCCCCGCCTCGTACATGTCGACATGCGGATAGGTCTTGTAGCCGGTAATCACGCTGGCGTTGGCGACGATCTCGGGCGACAAGTTGGTGTGGTAGTCGAAAGTCACCGCGATCGGCAGATCGGGCCGTATGCGGCGCAAACGCCTCAGGATTTCGCCTTCGGCGTCGTCGCAGCCCTCGACCACCATGGCGCCGTGCAGGTCGAGAAAGCAGGCGTCGCAGCCCGCGCGCACCGCCTCCTCCAGCGGTTGCAGCAGGGCTTCGAACGTGGCATGCGTGGTCGCGTTCGATGGCCAGGACTCGGCGGCGATGGGCGTGACCGCTTCGGCGCCCTCGCGCCGGGCGATGTCAAGAAACGCCGCGAACGGCGTATTGGACCCGGCAAACGCCTGCCTCGCGTCCTCGCCGTAGCTTGGCCCGCTGCCGTGGCCGAACGCCGACAAGGGCGTCGCGATCGGCGAAAAGGTATTGGTCTCGTGCTTGATCAGCGCGATGACAAAACGCCGGGTCATCGTTTTCTCTTCAATCCGAATGGGTGAATACTTGCCCTGCTGCTCCCCTGAGTCGAAGGCTGTTTCGGCAATTCTGAAATCGCCTCTTTGGACATTCGCCGGGGCATCGCTACCTTGCCCGATCAGCAGCGCCGCATCCTTCCGCTACGCTGGCGCCGCCGGCTCGGGCAAGGTTACCTTGAATCGGCGCGCAGCGACAACTCGCCGCTGACGCAACGCTCCAGTCCGCGCGCCGTCTGCAGCAATAAGGCGCCGTCTTCGGCCACGCCGGCCGCCCTCCCCGCCATCGATTTACCCTCGCCCGAGGAAAGCGTGACCAGCCTGCCCTGGTGCGCATGGCGGGAGACCCACTCCTGCCGCAGCGGCGCGAATCCCTGCTCGGCAAACTGCTCCAACACTTGTGCAAGCTCGATCAAGATAGAGGCGAGCAGGCGGTTGCGCGGCGGCAGCTGTTTGGCGATCGATGCGAGGTCTGTCGCCGGCTGCGCGATGGCATCGCGCAGCCCGGCGCGCAGGCGCAGGTTGATTCCGACACCGATCACCGTCGCGCTCGGTCCCGCCGCATCGCCCTGCAGCTCGACCAGTATTCCGCCCAGCTTGCGCCCGGCATGCAGCAAATCGTTAGGCCACTTGAGCTGCACGCCCTCGATCCCCTCGGATGCAAGCGCGCGCGCCACTGCCACGCCTGTCGCGAGCGAAAGGCCGGCGAGGCCCGCCGCGCCCTGGCGAAAGCGCCGTAACAGGGAAAATGTGAGGCTGCCGCCCAGGCCGGATTGCCAACGGTTGCCGCGCCGGCCGCGGCCGGCGCTTTGCAGTTCGCAGGCAAGCACGCTGCCCGAAGGCGCGCCGCCGCGCGCGCGCTCCAGCAGCAGCGTATTGGTGGAAACGCAGGTATCGAGGAATTCCAGCTCAAAATGGCGCGCCAGCGCGCCTAGCCGGGCACGCGCCGCGGCAGCGTCCAGACAATCGTAGGCCTCGGCCAGCCGGTAGCCGCGGCCGCGCTCGCGCACTAGTTCGAGTCCCAGATTATCGAGTTCGCGCAGCGCCCGACGAACTTCGGCAGGCGTGGCGCCGAGTTCGCGCGCCAGGATGGGGCCGGAACGCAAGCTCGCATCTGCGAGCAGGCGCAACAAGGCGAAAGCCTTCGCGTGCATGGCTAGGCCGCAAATTCGAAATGGCGATACTAGCATGGGGCCAGGCCGCGCCAGACTTGCGGCAGGCACCGCTTGGCGTCGCAACAAAAATTTGTTCGGCCGCCCGTTGGATTGTCTGCCTGCGCTGCCACCCTGCTGCGGATCGCGCATATTGCTCTGGGCAGACCCTCCACGCCACGGTGACAGTTTCCGCGATGTTATGCGCAAATCGCTGGTAGAGCGCGGGAACCGTCCCTCCGCGACGGGAGCGCACGCCCTGTTGCGGTATTTTTCTTGATGATTGTCAATACCTTCGACGCATCGCTGCCTAGAATCGGGCTAGGTGCAACGGACCGTGCTGGACCCAAGATGCATTAGGCGACTGAAAGCGCATGTCGGCGCCGAGGTTGCTGTAATATTGCCATCAAAACAGCCGCGGATAATGAGTGTTTTTCGTATTACTGCGTTATTTCCCTCAAGAGGAGTTCCATATGAAGATCAAGAAGCTTAGCCTCGCACTTGCCATGGCATGCGTATTCGCCGCGGGCAGCGCCCAGGCCACCACCGACATCCAGTTTTGGTACGCCAACACCGGCGCCATAGCCGATGAAATCAACTCGATCGTCAACCGATTCAACGACTCGCAATCGGACTACAAGGTGGTGGCGGTATATAAGGGCCATTATGCCGAAGTGATGACGGCAGCGATCGCAGCCTACCGCTCCGGCAGGGCGCCGGACATCGTGCAGGTGTTCGAAGTCGGCACGGCCACCATGATGGCGGGTGGGAAAGCGATCAAACCCGTGTGGGAGGTGATGGCGCAGGCGCACGAGAAGTTCAGCACGAAATCCTACCTGCCGGCAGTGGCCAGCTACTACAGCGACAACCACGGCCGTCTGGTGTCGATGCCGTTCAACAGTTCCACCCCGGTGTTCTTCTACAACAAGGATCTGTTCAAGAAGGCGGGTCTGGATCCGAATAAACCGCCCAAGACCTGGGATGAAGTGGAGGTAGACGCGGAGAAGCTCAAGGATGCCGGCATCGCCTGCCCCTTCACCACCGCCTGGCAATCCTGGGTGCAGCTGGAGGCCATGAGCGCCTGGCTTAATCAGCCGTTCGCCACCGAGCACAACGGCTTCGGCGGCCTCGGCGCCAAGCTCGAGTTCAACAACGAGGTGATGCTGCGCCATATCGCCAAGCTCTCCACCTGGGTCAAGTCGGGCCTGTTCATCTACGCCGGGCGCAGCGGCACGGCCGATGCAAAATTCACCGGCGGCGACTGCGCCATGTATACCGGCTCTTCCTCGGTGTACGGCCTTGCCAAAGGCACGGGCAAAGTCACATTCGGCGTGTCCGAGCTGCCGTATTATCCCGATGTCAAAGGGGCGCCGCAGAATACGATCATCGGCGGCGCGAGCCTGTGGGTGATGGGAGGCAAGAAGCCGATCGAGTACAAGGGCGTGGCGAAATTCTTCACCTTCCTCTCCTCGCCGGAAATCCAGGCCGAGTGGCACCAGAAAACCGGCTATGTGCCGATCACCAAGGCCGCCTACGAGCTGAGCGAGAAGCAGGGCTACTATGAAAAGAACCCCGGCACCGACGTCGCCATCAAGGAACTGCTGGAGAGAAACCCGACGGTAAACACCAAGGGCATACGCCTGGGCAATTTCCCGCAGATCCGCACCATCAATAACGAGGAGCTGGAAGCGGTGTGGTCGGGCAAGAAGGGGCCGAAGGAGGCGCTGGACGACGCAGTCGCGCGCGGCAATACCGAGCTGCGCAAGTTCCAGCGCGCCAACCCGGGAGCGCGCTGACGCCGGGCGACTAGCGTTTGAGGAACGGCCCCGCGGGGCCGTTCCTCATCCAGCATGGAAAAACGCGCACAATTTCCGCTAGGCTGGCTGCCCTATGCGCTGGTGGCGCCCCAGCTCGCCATCACCATCGTATTTTTCTTCTGGCCCGCGGCGCAGGCGATGTGGCAATCGCTGCTGGTGCAGAACGCCTTCGGCACGAACACCGAGTTCGTCTGGTTCCAGAACTTCACGGCGCTGTTCGCCGACCCGAAGTACCTCGAGTCGTTCAGAGTCACTGCGTTGTTCTCAACGCTGGTCGCCGTCCTCTCCCTCGGTAGCGGACTGGTGCTCGCCGCGGCCTCCGATCAGGTGCTGCGCGGCGCCAAGATCTACCAAACGCTGATCATCTGGCCCTATGCGGTGGCACCGGCGATCGCCGCGGTGCTCTGGGCCTTCATGTTCAACCCGACCGTGGGCATTATCGCCTACGCGCTGAAGCTCATGGGCTACGACTGGAATCACGTACTCAACAGCGGCCAGGCAATGACACTGGTGGTGATCGCTTCGGTGTGGAAGCAGATAAGCTACAACTTCCTGTTTTTCCTCGCCGGCCTGCAGTCGATTCCGAAGTCCATGATCGAGGCCGCCGCCATCGACGGCGCGGGGCCGGTGAAACGCTTCTTCACCATCTCCTTTCCGATGCTGTCGCCGACTTCGTTCTTCCTGCTGGTGGTGAACCTGGTGTACGCCTTTTTCGACACCTTCGGCGTCATCGACGCAGCCACGCAGGGCGGACCGATCACGTCGACCACGACCCTGGTGTACAAGGTGTACCAGGACGGTTTCCTGGGCCTTGACCTGGGCGGCTCGGCGGCGCAGTCGGTGATCCTGATGACGATCGTCATTTCCCTTACCGTGGTGCAGTTCCGCTACATCGAACGCAAAGTCCAGTACTCATGATCGAACACCGCCCCGGGTTTATTTTCTTCTGTCATGCGCTGCTGATCGCGAGTATCGCGGTGATCGCTTTCCCGCTGTACATCGGGTTCGTTGCCTCCACGCACACCGCCATGCGCATGCTCCAGTACCCGCTGCCGCTGCTGCCGGGCGCCGAGATGCTGCACAACTACGCCACCGTCCTCGGGCACGGCGTCGAAGGCGCCAGCACCGCGCCGGTGGGCAGGATGATGTTCAACAGCCTGGTGATGGCGCTCACCATCGCCGTCGGCAAGATCGTGATCTCGATTTTGTCGGCGTTTGCGATCGTCTATTTCCGCTTCCCGCTGAAGATTTTTTTCTTCTGGATGATTTTCGTCACCTTGATGCTGCCGGTTGAAGTGCGCATCCTGCCGACCTACAAAGTGGTGGCGGACCTCGGCCTGCTCGACACCTACGCCGGACTCAGCGTACCCTTGATCGCCTCCGCCACGGCGACTTTCCTGTTCCGCCAGTTCTTCCTCACCATCCCGGACGAACTGATGGAGGCGGCGCGCATCGACGGCGCCAGCGCGATGCGCTTTTTCTGGGACGTGGTGCTGCCGTTGTCGAAAACCAATATCGCCGCGCTGTTCGTGATCCTGTTCATCTACGGCTGGAACCAGTACCTGTGGCCGCTGCTGGTGACGACGCAGGAGGACATGTACACCGTGGTGATCGGCATCAAGCGCATGATCCCAGGCGGGGACGCCGCGGTGGCGTGGAATCTGGTCATGGCCACGTCCATGCTCGCGCTCACGCCGCCGGCGCTGGTGGTGCTGGTAATGCAGCGCTGGTTCGTCAAGGGGCTGGTGGATACGGAGAAATAACCAAGGCCGTTTCGCAAATGCCGAAACGGCCGCGACCTAGGGGAGCATGAGGGGAGAGATCCCTTCGTCAACAAGCTAATATGGCAAAACTCGAACTACGCAACGTAAAAAAAAGCTTCGGCAGCGCGGAAATCATCAAGGGCGTGTCCATAGAAATTGCCGACGGCGAATTCGTGGTCATCGTCGGGCCCTCGGGCTGCGGCAAGTCGACGCTCTTACGCATGGTCGCAGGCTTGGAAGCGATCACCAGCGGCGAAATCCTCATCGGCGATCGCGTAGTCAACAATCTCGAACCCAAGGACCGCGACATCGCCATGGTGTTTCAGAACTATGCGCTCTACCCGCATATGAGCGTTCGGCAGAACATGGCCTACGGCCTGAAGATTCGCGGTTTGGCCAAGAACGACATCGAGACGCGGGTGCAGCGCGCGGCAAAAATCCTCGAGCTCGGCGGACTTCTCGCGCGCCGGCCGCGCGAACTCTCGGGCGGACAGCGCCAGCGCGTAGCCATGGGACGCGCCATCGTGCGCGAGCCATCGGTGTTTCTGTTCGACGAGCCGCTGTCCAACCTGGATGCCAAGCTGCGCGTGCAGATGCGCTTCGAGATCCAGAAGCTGCACCACAACCTGGGTACGACCAGCGTCTATGTCACTCACGACCAAGTCGAGGCGATGACGCTGGCCGAGCGCATGGTCGTAATGAGCGCCGGCATCACCGAGCAGATCGGCACTCCAGCGGAGGTCTACGAGCGTCCGGCGACCCAGTTCGTCGCCGGCTTCATCGGCTCACCGGCGATGAATTTCCTACGCGGCCGCGCCGATGCGTCCGGCCTCATGCTCGCCGACGGCGGGCACCTGGGCGTGCCGATCCCGGCAGCCCTGACCGGGCGTGAACTCGTGCTGGGCATCCGCCCCGAACACCTGGAAGTGTGCACACCGGACGAGGCGCTGTTCACTCTGCAGACCGAGATGCGCGAGATGCTCGGCGCCGATACGCTGGTGCATGGGCTGTTCGGCAAGGAGCTGCTGGTCGCGCGCCTGTCGGCGACGGAGCACCCCGCTCCGGGCCAGGCGCTGCCCCTGCGTTTTCTGCCAGACCACCTGCACTGGTTCGACGCCGCCAGCGGCGCGCGGCTCGAACCAGCGTGAATCCCTGGCCCTATCCGCGCGTCATCGCTCACCGCGGCGGCGGCAGCCTCGCTCCGGAAAACACGCTGGCCGGCCTGCGCAAGGCGAAGGAATTGGGGTTCGCCGGCGTAGAGTTCGACATCATGCTTGCCGGCGATGCCACCCCTATCCTGATGCACGACCAGACCCTGGAGCGCACCACCAGCGGCAGCGGCGCGATTGCCGAGACCGCGTATCGCAACATGCAAGAGCTCGACGCCGGCAGCTGGTTCTCGCGCGAGTATGCGGGCGAGCCGGTGCCGAATTTCGAGCGCGCCGGCCGGCTGTGCGTCGAACTCGGGCTCTGGGCCGATATCGAGATCAAGCCGGCGAAGGGCTTCGAGGCCGAAACCGGCCGCGCGGCGGCAGTCGCCGCACGTGAACTCTGGCGCGGCGCGCCGGTGCAGCCCCTCTTGTGCTCGTTCCAGCCGGCGTCGCTTGCCGCGGCGAAGGAGGCCGTGCCGGAACTGCCGCGCGGCGCGCTCACCAAAGGCATTCCACCGGAGTGGGAGCAGTGGATGCAAACGCTCGACTGCGTGTCGCTGCACTGCGACTACCGCAAGCTGGTGTCGCAGCAGGCGCGCGCGGTGCGCAACGCGGGCTACTGGCTGCTGTGCTACACCGTCAACGACCCCGAAGTCGTGCGCATGCTGTTCGATTGGGGCGTGGACGCCGTCATCACCGACCGCTTGGACCTAATCGCGCCGGACTTTGTTTAGGGGCCGTTTCGGAATCGCCGAAGTGGCGCCAGAAGCGTTGCGTTCCGGACGGTTGCCGGTTTGGTCGAGCGGGTCAGTCCTATAGAGTAAAATCCACATAGTTATAAGCCACCTGGATGCAATGCATTGACATGAACGGAGCCAAATGAAACGCGCGCTGGTCATTTCACTGGTCGCGATTTTCGTGCTCGGCGCCGCGGGCGCGTTCTATTGGCAACGCGCGCAGGATCATGCCCCGCCTGCCACGGCACTCACGCTTTATGGCAACGTGGACATCCGCCAGGTACAACTGGCATTCAACGGCTCGGACCGGATCGATCGCATGCTGGTCAGGGAGGGGGAAAGCGTGCGCAAGGGTCAGCTCCTTGCCACGCTCGATACCACCCGCCTGCAGCAAAATGTCGCTTTGCTGCAAGCGCAGCTGGCGGCACAGAAACAAGTCGTCGCCCGCCTCAAGTCGGGCAACCGGCCGGAGGAAATAAGCAAGACGCGCGCAGATGCGGAAGCCGCCAGGATTGAAGCGGACAACGCCGAGCGCACCTATCGCCGCCTCAAGGAGCTCGTCGCCCGCAAGTTCGTCGCCCAGCAGCAAGCGGACGACGCCAGGGCGGCGGCAGATGCCGCCCTGGCCCGCTACCAGTCAGCGCGGGCGACGCGCCGGCTTGCCGAGTTGGGGCCGCGCGCGGAGGATGTCGCCGCCGCAGTCGCCACGCTCAAAGCAAACGAAGCGGCGCTCGCGCTGGCGCGCACGCAACTGGCCAATGCCTCTCTTTACGCGCCGGCCGACGGCATCATCCAGGACCGCATCCTCGAGCCCGGCGACATGGCGTCGCCGCAACTTTCGGTCTATACCCTGGCCCTGACCGATCCGATCTGGGTGCGCGCCTACGTGCAGGGACCGGATTTGGGCAAAATTCATTATGGGATGCGCGCCGCGGTGACCACGGACAGTTATCCCGGCAAGCGCTATCTCGGGTGGCTGGGCTACATTTCCCCCAGCGCCGAATTCACCCCGAAATCGGTGGAAACGGCCGAGGTCCGGTCCAAGCTGGTATATCAGGTGAGGATCTTCGTGTGCAACCCGCAGAACGAACTGCGCCTCGGCATGCCCGCCACGGTGACCATTGAGCTGCATCAGCCGCAATCGGCCGATGTGGGAACGTCTCCCTGCCAGCACCCCTGATGCCGCCGACGGCCGCTGCGCAGCAGGCAGGCCCCCACGCGCCGGGGGGCGCAGAAGGCGACACCGCGCTGCAGTGCGACGCATTGTCCAAGACGTTTCGCGCGGATGGGCGAATCGTTCAGGCGCTGGACAAGGTGAGCTTTCGCGTCCGCCACGGCATGGTGACCGGCCTCATCGGCCCCGACGGTGCCGGAAAAACCACGCTCATGCGGCTCGCCGCAGGCTTGCTCGCCCCCGATGCCGGCAGCGTCACCGTGCTCGGCAAGGACGCGACCACCCAGTCGCTGCAGGTTCAGGCCGGCATCGGCTACATGCCGCAGCGTTTCGGCCTGTACGAGGATCTGACAGTGCAGGAAAATCTCGACTTGTACGCCGACCTGCAGGGGGTCGCGAAAATCCATCGCGCCGGCCGCTATCGGGAATTGCTGCACATGGCCGGGCTCGCCCAGTTTGCGCGGCGTCTGGCGGGACAGCTCTCCGGCGGCATGAAGCAGAAGCTGGGCCTGGCCTGCAGCCTGGTGCGCCGACCCGCCCTGCTGCTGCTGGACGAACCGACCGTCGGCGTGGATCCGCTGTCGCGGCGCGAGCTGTGGGCCATCGTCGACCGCCTGGTACGCGATCAAAATACGACCGTGCTGCTGAGCACGGCTTACCTGGACGAGGCGGAACGTTGCGACGAGATCGTTCTGCTGCATGAAGGCCGGCGCCTGGATCAGGGCGATCCGAAGATCCTGCGCGAGCGCATACGGGGCAGAACCTATGCGCTGAGCGCAGCGAAACTATCCAAGCGCTCGCTGCAGGCGCATCTGTCGCGGGTTCCCGGCGTGCTGGACGCATTGATCCAGGGCGAACACGTGCGCCTGGTGATGGAAGACGCAACGCGCCCGAGCCTCGAGCGGATGCTCCCGGACACGCGGGACGCCACCCTTACCGAAGTGCCGCCGCGCTACGAAGACAGCTTCGTCGCGCTGCTCAAGGCCCAGGCGCATGCGCAAAGCGCCGCGCCATCCCGGCCCGCCCCCGTACAGGCACTGCAGTCGCCCGCGAACGCGGAAAGCGGCGTCGCCGTAATCGAAGTCGACCGCTTGGAGCGGCGCTTCGGCAGCTTCCGCGCCGTCAAGGGCGTCAGTTTTTCCGTGTCGCGCGGCGAGGTCTTCGGTCTGCTCGGCGCCAACGGCGCCGGCAAGACCACTACATTTCGCATGCTGTGCGGCCTGCTGCCGCCCAGTGGCGGCAGCCTGCGCGTTGCCGGAGTCGATCTGCGCCACGCGCCTGCAGCCGCACGGGCGCGCATCGGCTATATGTCGCAGAAATTCTCCCTCTATGGGCAACTCAGCGTGATGGAGAACCTGCGTTTTTTCAGCAGCACCTACGGCTTGTCCGGCCGGCGTGCCGAACAGCGCCTGCACTGGGCCATGGCGGAGTTTGCCTTGGCTTCGCTGGCGGATTCCGCCAGCGGGGATCTTTCCCTCGGCTACAAGCAACGTCTCGCATTGGCCTGCGCCTTGATGCACGAGCCGGATATCCTGTTTCTCGATGAACCTACATCGGGAGTGGACCCGCTCGCCCGGCGCGAATTTTGGCAGCGCATCAATGCGCTTGCCGAAAGCGGCGTGACCATCATGGTGACTACGCATTTCATGGAAGAAGCCGAATATTGCGACCGCCTCGCGATCATGGCGACCGGCGAAATCCTGACCATCGGCACGCCAACTGCGATCAAGCAGCACGCACGCACCGAGATCCTGCCCGAACCGACCATGGAAGACGCCTTCATCAGCTTGATCGAAGCGCGGTCCCCGGCCGAGGCCGGGCCGTGAACGAGCGCCGAGATGCGGATGAGGCGGCGGCGCGGGGAACATTCCGCATGCGCCTGGGCGGCCTCGTACGCAAAGAGTTCCTGCAGATTTTCCGCGATCCCAGCAGCATCGCCATCGCCTTTCTGATGCCCCTGGTGCTGCTGCTCTTGTTCGGTTACGGCGTGTCCCTCGACTCGGAATCGATACCGGTGGCGCTGGTGGTGGAACAGCCCAGCGCGGACACGGCCAGCTTCACCGCCGCTTTCCACAAATCCCGTTATTTCGTACCCACTACCTACGCCACCACCCGGGCCGCCGAGGCGGCAATGATGCAGCGGCGCGTAAATGCCATCGTTGTTTTGCGGCAAGACTTCGCGCAGCGTTTGCACAGTGCGGATGGCGCCCCGATTCAGCTGATCGTGAACGGCGTCGACGCCAACACCGCCCAGATCATTGCGGGCTACGTGCAGGGCGTGTGGGGCAACTGGCTGGAGCATATCGCCCTGGCGCGCGGTCAGACGCTGACGTTGCCGGTGCAGATAGAACAGCGCGTCTGGTTCAACAGCGAGCTGCGCAGCCGCAACTTTCTCGTACCCGGTCTGGTAGCGATCATCATGACGCTGATCGGCGCGCTGCTCACGGCGATGGTGATGGCGCGCGAATGGGAGCGCGGCACCATGGAAGCGCTGCTGGTAACGCCGGTGACGATGACGGAAGTCATCCTGGGCAAGCTGATTCCTTACTTCATCCTGGGCATGGGCGGGCTGGCGCTATCCGTGGCGATGGCGCTCTGGCTGTTCGAGGTTCCCCTGCGCGGCTCGCCCTGGCTGCTGTTTGCGACGTCGGCATTGTTTCTGCTCACCGCCCTCGGCATGGGCCTGTTCATTTCCACCGTTGCCAGGAGCCAGTTCGTCGCCGGACAGATCGCCATCATCACCACTTTCCTGC
The DNA here is from genome assembly GCA_964601155.1 of uncultured Enterobacteriaceae bacterium. Classification (GTDB taxonomy): domain Bacteria; phylum Pseudomonadota; class Gammaproteobacteria; order Burkholderiales; family SG8-39; genus 2-12-FULL-64-23. Next base: position 5,041 of record CAZRMO010000019.1, on the reverse strand, counting down.
CCGCGTTCCTGCTGTCCGGATTCATTTTCGACATCGGCAGCATGCCCGCTATCGTGAAAGTCATCACGCATGTCATTGCCGCACGGTATTACGTGGCGATCCTGCAAACGCTGTTTCTCGCCGGGAATTCCTGGAGCGTGGTCCTGCCGAACGCGCTCGCGCTGGCAGCGCTGGCCGCGGTCTTCCTCGGCCTGACGCATCTCAAATCCCGCAAACGCCTGGAGTAAACCACCATGTGGCGGCGCATTCTGGCCCTGACGATCAAAGAGTTCCGGACCCTGTTCAAGGACAAGCGCAGCCGCGTGGTCATCATCGTGCCGCCGCTGATCCAGCTGATGGTGTTCGGCTACGCGGCAACTTTCGACCTGAAACACGTTCCCTTCGCGGTGTTCAACCAGGATCGCGGCGGCGCGGCGGCGCGGGACATGATCGCCGCATTTCGCGGCTCGCCCAGTTTCGTCGAAGTGGCAAGCCTCGCGCAAGACAGGGAAATTGCGCCGATGATAGACAGCAAACAGGCGCTCATGGTCATGCGCATCGGGCCGCGCTTCAGCGCGAATCTGCTCTCCGGACGCCCGGCCGCGCTGCAGATCATCGTAGACGGGCGCAATTCGAATACGGCGCAACTGGCTGTCAACTATGCGCGATCGATCGTCGAGCGATTCAACAAGCAATGGATCGCCCGCCACGGCGGCAGGCAGCCCCCGGCGAAGATCGAAATGCGCGCCTGGTTCAATCCGAATCTGGAAAGCCGCTGGTTTTTCATCCCCGGTATCGTCGGCCTGCTCACCCTGCTGGTCACCATGCTGGTGACTGCACTGTCGGTCGCGCGCGAGCGCGAACAGGGAACGTTCGACCAGCTGCTGGTCACGCCGCTGCGCCCAGGGGAAGTCCTGTTGGGAAAAACCTTGCCGAGCTTCCTCATCGGCATTGCCGAGGCCACGCTGATTACCGTGGTGGCGGTGTTCTGGTTCGACGTTCCCCTGCTCGGCAAGCTGCTGACCCTGTATACCGGAATCACGCTGTTTCTGCTGTCGGCCATAGGCCTGGGCCTGATGATTTCCTCGCTCGCCGTCACACAGCAACAGGGACTGCTGGGCGCCTTCTTTTTCATGGTGCCCGCCATCATCCTGTCCGGCTTCGCGACGCCGATCGCAAATATGCCACCGCTGTTGCAGGACCTCACCCTGCTCAATCCCTTGCGCTATTTCCTGGTGGTTTTGCGCGGCGTGTTTCTCGAGGGGACGCCGTTCCACCTGCTGCTGCACGAATTTTTCGCGATGGCCGCAATCGGCGCAGTAGCGCTGGCTATCGCGGCCTGGCTATTCAGGCACAGGATGTACTGAAGCCGCAGCCGGCGATCGGCGCCGGACTCAGTTCTGCTTGTGCACCTGCATCGCCTCGAGAAAGCGCGACACCAGGTTGTAGCCAGCGATGGTGGCGGTGAGTTCCACCAGGTCCTGCGCGTCGAAATGCTTCTCGACTTCGGCGAACAGTTCGTCCGGCACCTGGATCTGCTTGGTCATGGTGTCGGTGTAGGCGAGCACCGCGCGCTCGGCCGCATCGAACAGGGGCGATAGCTGCCAGGCCTTGAGCGCGGCGATCTGCTCCGCGCTGGCGCCCTCCTTCAGCGCGAACGGCAGGTGCGCCTGGTATTCATAATCGGCGCCGTTGAGCACGGCCACGCGCAGGATCGCGAGCTCGCGATAACGCCCGCCGAGCTTCGTCTTCTGCCGGATCGCGGTGAACAAACCGAGCCAGCCCTCCATCAGCGCGGGGCTGTGCAGCAGAACCTTGTACAGGTCGAGCACCTTGCCGCGTTCGGCCTTGATGCGCGCGACCAGCGGCGCGAGCTCGGGGTGGTCTTTTTCCTCTATATACGCAACGCGTGCCATGGCATCGGTCCTGTAGTTGACAATCTGGCTATTAGAAGGGCAGCTCCGCGCCGGGTTTGGCCGCGGCGAGCACCGCGCGAAATTCGGCCTGGATGCGTTCTATCGCCGCCTGGGTGTCGCCCTCGAAACGCAGCACGATAACCGGCGTGGTGTTGGAGGCGCGCGCGAGGCCGAAGCCGTCGGCGTATTCCACGCGCAGGCCGTCGAGTTTGATGATTTCGCGCGCGCCGGGAAAGCGCGCGCTTTGCTGCAGCTGCGCGATCAGCCGGTGCGGTTCGCCCTCGGCCAGCTTCCAGTTGAGCTCGGGCGTGTTGACCGAGTCGGGCAGCGCGTTGAGCACCGCATCCGGATCGGGCGAGCGGCTGAGGATTTCCAGCAGGCGCGCGCCCACGTACTGCGCATCGTCGAAGCCGTACCAGCGCTCTCCGAAAAATATATGCCCGCTCATTTCCCCCGCCAGCGGCGAATGGCGCTCCTTCATCTTCGCCTTGACCAGCGAGTGCCCGGTCTTCCACATCAGCGGCTTACCGCCGCGCTCGCTGATCCAGGAGGCGAGCCTGCGCGTGCATTTAACATCGTAGATGATCTCGGCGCCCGGGTTGCGCGGGAGCACGTCGTCGGCGAACAGCATCAACTGCCGGTCGGGATAGATGATGTGCCCGCGCTTGGTCACCACACCGAGCCGGTCGCCGTCGCCGTCGAACGCAAGTCCGAGTTCCGCGCCGGAACTTTGCACTGCCGCGATGAGGTCCCGCAGGTTCTCCGGCTTGGACGGGTCGGGATGGTGGTTGGGAAAATTGCCGTCGACCTCGCAGTAGAGCGGCGTCACGGTGCAGCCGAGGCGGCGGAACAGTTCGGGCGCGCTCGCGCCGGCCACGCCGTTGCCGCAGTCGATGACGATGTTCATGGTGCGCGCGAGCTTCACGTCGGACGCGATGCGCGCGAGATAGGCTTCGCGCACGTCGGCGCGCGAATGCGCGCCCGCGCCTTCGGCCAGATCGCCGCCCTCGATGCGGGCGCGCAGGCGCTGGATGTCCTCCCCTGCAAGCGTCACCCCGCCGAGTACCATTTTGAGTCCGTTGTAATCAGGGGGGTTGTGGCTGCCGGTGACCATGACCACGCTGCCGCAGCCGAGGTGATGCGCGGCGAAATAGCCCATAGGCGTCGCGGCCATGCCGATGTCGATGACATCGACCCCGGCCGCGGCGAGTCCCTGCGCCAACGCGCCGGACAGCTCAGGGCCGGACAGCCTGCCGTCGCGGCCAATCGCCACCGCCGTCTGCGCGCGCGCGCGCGCCTCGGAGCCCAGCGCCCGGCCGATGGCAATGACGATTTCCGGCGTAAGCGTGCGTCCGACGACGCCGCGGATGTCGTAGGCCTTGAAAATCTCTGCGGGGACGGAATTCATGCGGGCTGCAAGTCTGGAGGGATGAAGGAGCGGCATTTTACCGCATGGCTTGGGCGTGCTCGTTGAAGAACGCGAGCAGGCGCTGCGGCAGCCAGTGGAGATTCCCCGGAAACGCGCCGCCAGGGAATCCCACGTGGCCGCCTTCCTCGGGCTGCTCCAGCAGCACCGCTGACGACACCTCCGACGATTGCGGCAGATGGCGCGGCGGCAGGAAGGGGTCGTTTTTCGCGTTCAGCACCAGTGTCGGCAGACGCACGCCGTGGAGCAGAGGTTTGCTGCTCGAGCTCGTCCAGTAATCGTCGGTATCGCGAAAGCCGTGCAGCGGCGCGGTGACGGCATCGTCGAACTGACGCAGGTTGCGCGCACGCAGGACGCGTTCGCGGTCGAACAATCCGGGAAAGCGCTCGAGCTTCTGCAGGCTTTTTCTGCGCAGCGTGGCGAGGAACATGCGCGTGTACGCGAGGTTCAGTCCCCGGCCCAGCGCCTCACCGGCCGCCATCAAATCGATCGGCGCCGACACTGCCGCCGCAGCCAGCAGGTAAGCGCGCGCGCCGGTCCCGTTCTCGCCCAGCCATTTGAGCAGCGCGTTGCCGCCCAGGGACGCGCCAGCTGCGTACAGCGGCTCACCGCATTGCGCGAGGCGCGCGAGGATCCAGCCGACCTCGGCCGCGTCGCCGGAATGGTAGGCGCGCGGCAGGCGGTTGATTTCGCCGCTGCAGCCGCGAAAATGCACCACCACGCCGTTCCAGCGCGCGCGCTCGAGGGCGCGCATCAGCGCCACCGCATAGTGGCTGGACGAGTCGCCTTCGAGTCCGTGGAACAGAGCCACGCGCGGCGCATCGGCCGTACCGGCGTCGAGAAAATCCAGGTCGAGGAAATCGCCGTCGGGCGTATCCCAGCGCTCGCGCCGATAGCGCGGCAGGCGTCCGCGCAGGAACAGGGCCGGATAGATGGTCTGTGCGTGGCCGCCGCGCAGCCAGCGCGGCGCCCGGTAAGGCTCCGGCGCGAAACTCAATGCAGCACTTTGGGGGCTTCCATCGGGATATCGCGACGCATCACGGGTGCCGGCGCGTGCGAAGCGTGGTGCAACACCATGCGCCAGCCGCCGGCCGAGCGCATGTAAGCATTGGTTGTGACCACGATGCTGCGCGCGCCTGCGCCTTGCGCCCCCAGCACCAGGATGTTTTCGTGCAAGGTGTGCAGCGAAAACATCATGCCGGAAACGATGACCTGATCAGATAGGTGCACCTGCAGCCGCTGGCCGGACTTGAAGATCTGCGCCCAGTTTTCGCGCACCAGCTCATAGCCGGCAACGCGTGCACGGCCCGGATGGATGCAGCTCACCTCTTCGTCATCCGACCAGACCGCCATCATGGCATCCAGATCGGCGCGCTGCAGTGCGTCATAGAACGCGGCTTCAGCGTCCTGCGGCGAGGCAAAAATGGTCTTCTTCAACTGAGGACTCCCGGACGCAGTGGATACTAGCTGAAATGCGATGCCCCTGCCAGCGGCGCGCGCGAGCGCGCCAACCGCTGCAACTCGAACTTCCGCGCCTGATGGGCGTGGAAGGCAATGCCGGCATCGCCTGATCGCGGCGTCGCTATACGTACACGGTGGCCACGCGACGCTAAGCCGCGGCGCCGCGCAACACCCAATCGGTGATCGCCTGCAGGATCTCCGGCGCATCGCCGATCGCGGACATGACCTGGAACTCCAGCTGCGGATGCCGATCGCTAAT
>CAZRMO010000018.1:43887-47187 GCA_964601155.1 uncultured Enterobacteriaceae bacterium | reverse complement strand
TAGTGATGCACGATCTCGTCGTTCCACGGCGGGCAGGGTCCGTCGTAGCCGAAGTAGTCGCCGCCCATGTCCTTGTCGCCGGCGAACCAGCCGGTGTAGTCGTTAAGTCCCTGACGCGCGCCGTATTTCGCGTCGGGTCCAGGCTTGCCGCGCGCGCTGACGCCGTCGGAAAACTCGGCCTCCGCGATCGCGCTCATGTTTGCGGGAATGTCCACCAGCAGCCAGTGATAAAAATCCACGCGCGGGAGACTGGCCGGTACGCTGCGCCCCTCCTTGTTGACGTCGTCGCCCTTGCTCGGCACATCGTAGTCGTGACAAATCAGGACAAACGATTTGGTCCCTGCCGGCGCGCCGCTCCAGGCAAGCTGCGGGTTGCGGTTGGAAGATAGCGTAATGTGTTCGGTCGCATGCGGCACTGCAAACGCGTACGCGCCGGGAATGCGCTGATTGTCGCCGAAGCTCGCGCTGTCTAGTTTCATGATCTACCTCCTGCCAGAGATTGATTTCAAATGGTTGCCAAAACCGTCGTATGTGAACTTGCGTGCAAACGATAAGAGCCGGGGTATTTGCGCACCGATTGGATTCAAGACCGCCGCATTAGTTCAGCCTTGCGCACACCGAGCGCAGCGCGGCCGCCTTGCCCCTGATTTCGTCCGCATCCGGCGCATCCGGGCACCGCTCCAGATAGTCCTGCAAATCAGACAGCGCCGCGCGGAAACAATCGAGCTTGTAATATGCGAGGCCCCGGTCGCGCACCTCCTCGGCCGCGTGCGGCGCCACCATTACCATGCGCTGCATCACCTCAAGCGTATTTTGCGCCTCCTCCGACTGCAGGTAAATGCCCTTGAGGTTGCGCAGCAGGCGCGCCAGAATCTGCCGCGGCGTCGCCGCCTGCAGAAACAGCGGCAGCGTGTCGGCCTCGCTCTGCGGCAACACCCGGGCCAGGCGCGCTCGCAACGTCGATTCCGAGAGCGTCTCGCCGGAGCAGAAGGGATCGAGCACCAACTGTCCGCCGCTCACGCGCAACATGACCAGAAAATGTCCCGGAAAGGACACGCCCTGCAAGCGCAATCCCAGGCGCCGCCCGACCTCCATGTACAGAATCGACAGCGTGATCGGAATTCCGATGCGCCGCTCCAGCACCTGATTGAGGTAGCTGTTGCGCGGATCGTAATAGTCGCCTGCGTTTCCGCGAAAACCCAGCTCGTCGAACAAGTGACGGTTCAGCGCCACCAGTTTCTGCGCGGCGAAAGCGTCGACTGCGACGCGGCGCCTCACAGTCGCCGCAAGCGCGTCGATGCGCGCGAGATAGTGCGCAATATCCAGATCGGGGTAGGCGTCCTGCGCGATCAGCAGGCAGGCCTCGGCGAGGTCGAAATCCTCCCGACACAAAATCGCGGAGAATGATTCCAGGCGGGATTGCGGTTCCATGCCTTAAATCGCAAGTTTCGTTCTATTCAGCAGCACGCCGGGCAAAATCCTTGACGCGAAAACCGAGCAGCCACAGCGTGGCAAAGTAAACGGCGGCGCCCAGGCACACTATACCAAGCAGGCCCACCGCGCGTTGCTGCCAGGCCGCGGCCAGCCACCAGCTCTCCCTGCCCATCGCGCCCCACAGCACCGCAGCCATCACCAGCAGCGCCAGCCCCAGCTTGTAGCTGAACTGCGCCCACTCGGGCTGCGGCTGGTAGATGCGATGCTGGCGCAGCTTGTAGTAAAGCATGCCGGCGTTGAGGCAGGCTCCCAGGCCTATGGCCAGAGCCAGGCCCGCATGCTTGAGCGGCCAGACAAACACCAGGTTCATCAGTTGGGTCGCGACCAGCGTGATGACCGCGATTTTCACCGGCGTGCGGATGTTCTGGCGTGCGTAGAATCCCGGCGCCAGCACTTTCACCAGAATCAGGCCGACCAGCCCGATGCTGTAGGCGACCAAAGCCCGGCGCGTCATCCACACATCCTCGGCGCTGAAGTGGCCGTAGTGAAACAGCGTGCTGATCAGGGGCACGGCGAGCAGGGCCAGCGCCACGGCCGCCGGCAACGCCAGCAGCAGGGTGAGACGCAGGCCCCAGTCGAGCAAACGGCTGTAGGCGTCGGTGGCGTTGCCCGAATGGTATTTTGACAGGCTGGGCAGCAGGATGGTGCCCAGCGCCACCCCCAGCATGCCGGTGGGGAACTCCATCAGCCGATCGGCGTAATACAACCAGGAGACGCTGCCGGTGACGAGGAACGAAGCGAATATGGTATTTATAAACATCGACAGCTGCGAAATGGAAACGCCGAATACCGCCGGCCCCATCAGCCGGACGATGCGCCGCAGCCCGGGGTCGGAAAAATCCGGGCGCAGGCGCGGCAAAAAACCGATTTTTGCCAGAAACGGCAGCTGCAAGGCCAGCTGCAGCACGCCGCCTGCGAGCACCGCCCAGGCCAGCACCATCACCGGTGGATGGAAATAGCGCGCGAGCACCAGCGCGAAGAAAATGAAACTCAGGTTGAGTAGCGTGGGCGTGATCGCCGGCACCGCGAAGCGGCTCCAGGTGTTGAGGATGCCGCCGGCAAGAGAGACGAGCGAGATGAACAGGATGTAGGGAAAGGTAATGCGCAGCATCGCCACGGTGAGCGCGAACTTCTCCGGCGTCGCCGAGAAGCCGGGTGCGCTGACATAGATGATCCAGGGCGCGGCGATAATGCCGAGGATGCTGACGAGCACAAGCGCGAGCGACAGCGCCGTGGCGACGCGATCGACCAGTAGCCGGGTCTCGCCCTCCCCTTTTCGAGTCCTGTACTCCGCCAGGACGGGCACGAAAGCCTGAGAAAACGCGCCCTCGGCAAACAGGCGTCGCAGCAGGTTGGGGATCTTGAAGGCGACGAAAAAGGCGTCGGTGGCGAGTCCGGCGCCGAACAGACGCGCGATCACCGCGTCGCGCACGAAGCCTAGGATGCGGGAAACTAGCGTCATGCTGCTCACCGTGGCGAGCGCGCGCAGAAGATTCATGGGCCCGATTATACGAAAACGGCGTTATGCCGGAACTAAAATGCGCTTGCGTAACAGGGACTAAATCAGTATCATTGCGGCCTTTCGTGTACCTTACTTGGGTTCCACCATGGCCAATACCGATTCGGCGCGCAAGCGTTCCCGCCAAGCCGAGAAACAGCGGCGCCACAACTCCGGACTGCGCTCGACGATGCGTTCTGCGATCAAGGACGTGAACAAGGCCATCGCCGGTGGCGACAAAGACGCTGCAAAGCAGGCGCTGAACCGCTCCACTGCCATCGTCGATCGTATCGCCGACAAGAAGATCA
>CAZRMO010000018.1:28019-43787 GCA_964601155.1 uncultured Enterobacteriaceae bacterium | reverse complement strand
CAGGCGCTGAACCGCTCCACTGCCATCGTCGATCGTATCGCCGACAAGAAGATCATTCACAAGAACAAGGCCTCGCGCCACAAGAGCCGCCTGTCCGCCGCGATCAAGGCCATGGCCTGATTCAAGAATAGAACCCTGCGTGCGCTGCGGCCGGCTGAATGCCGGCCGTTTCGTTTTCGGCTTTCCATCACGCAGCCGGCGCGCGCGATTTGAGCGGTGCCTGAATCCTACAGGACAAGAATCGGCGCGATAGATGAGAAAAAATACCGCTGGAACATAAATTTGCGTTGAGTTGATCGAAGGCGTATGCTATTAATTGCTTAAGCGCTTGAATGAGGAGGAGTTTGTGGCGTCTTCTGCAATTACAAAATACGGTTTCCGTATACGCACGCGCGGCGGTTTGATTGTGGACAAGCTGCTGATACATGGCCGCGATGAACGCGATGCCGAGCGCAAGTTGCGCCAGATGTATCAATATTGCGAGATTTTGCAGTGCACGGTACGCCAATCGGCTGAGCGCACCCACCTTGCCACGGCAAAGTAAGTCCAGACCTGGAGTTTGATCGGGTTAATCTTGAGACGCGCGCGCCGCCAATGGTTGCGGCGGTGTGCTAACATTATCCAACTGAATGTCGGGCACACGGCGGCAACTGCCGCCGTGTGCGTTTTGTTTTAGCAGGGTGCTGAAAAAAGGGGCGTGTCCCCTTTATATCCCCCAAATTCAGAGGCTGCCGAAATTTGCTTCCCCTGAGGAATCTATGTTCCTGTACGGTGTTCCGCCCGGGAAGAGAATGGCGATAGTCTGTTAGGGCATGGCGATGTCTCACGTAATGAACACCTATTCCAGACTGCCGGTGGCATTTACCCACGGCCAGGGCGTATGGCTGTGGGATGCGCAGGGTAAGCGCTACCTGGACGGCCTCGGCGGCATCGCCGTGAACACGCTCGGCCATGCCCACCCGAAGCTGGTGCAAACACTTGCCGCGCAAGCCGGCAGGCTGATTCACACATCCAACATTTATCAGATCACCGAGCAGGAAAACCTTGCCGACCAGCTCGCCGCGATCAGCGGCATGGACAAGGTTTTCTTCTGCAATTCCGGCTGCGAGGCAAACGAGGCCGCGATCAAGATCGCGCGGCTCTACGCCAAGGGCAAGGGCGTCGAGAATCCCGCGATCGTGGTAATGGAAAAGGCGTTTCACGGCCGCACGCTGGCCACGCTCTCGGCCACGGGCAGCCGAAAGGTGCACGCCGGGTTCGAGCCGCTGGTCTCCGGCTTCGTGCGTGTGCCCTACGACGACCTGGAGGCGGTGCGCCAGGTGGCGCAGAACAACCGCAACGTGGTCGCGGTTCTGGTCGAGCCGATCCAGGGCGAAGGCGGCATCAATCTTGCGCACTTCGACTATCTGCGCGGCTTGCGCGCGCTGTGCGACGAATACCAGTGGCTGCTCATGCTCGATGAAATCCAGTGCGGCCTGGGGCGCACCGGCAAATGGTTTTACTATCAGCACGCGGACTTCTATCCGGACGTCGTTACGCTGGCCAAGGGGCTCGCCGGCGGGGTGCCGATCGGAGCCTGCCTTGCCAGGGGTGCCGCGGCGGAATTATTCAAGCCGGGCAACCATGGTTCCACGTTCGGCGGCAATCCCTTCGCCTGCGCCGCCGCGCTCGCCACCCTCGACGCCATCGAGCAGGAAAAGCTGCTGGACAACGCGGTCAGGGTCGGAGATTTCATCCGCGCCAGCCTCGAGGCAGCGCTCGCCAACGCCAAAGGCGTGGTCGCGATCCGCGGCATGGGGCTGATGCTGGGCATCGAGCTCGACCGGCCATGCACGGAGCTCGTCGGGCGGGCGCTCGAGGCCGGCTTGCTCATCAACGTCACCGCGGACAAGGTGGTGCGGCTGCTGCCGCCGCTGATCATGAACCAGGATGAAGCGCGGCAGCTGGTCGAGCGCCTGAGCCCCCTGATTCTGGACTTCCTCGGCCAGCCCGCCTCGGCGAGCTGAAGCCGGAGACGGATCATGGAACTACGGCATTTTCTGCGCTTCAGCGATTTTTCCCGTGCGGAATACGAGCACCTGCTCGCGCGCACGCGCTGGATCAAAGCCCAGTTCAAGCAATACAAGCCCTACCATCCGCTCGTCGACCGCACGCTGGCGATGATTTTCGAGAAGCAATCGACGCGCACGCGCCTGTCGTTCGAGGCGGGCATGCACCAGCTCGGAGGCGCAGCCATCTTTCTGAGCACGCGCGATACCCAGCTCGGGCGCGGCGAGCCGGTCGAGGACATGGGCCAGGTGGTGTCGCGTATGGTCGACATCGTCATGATCCGCACCTTCGAGCAATCCATTCTCGAGCGCTTTGCCGGCGTGTCGCGCGTGCCGGTGATCAATGGCCTGACCAACGAATATCACCCCTGCCAGGTGCTGGGCGACATATTCACCTTCATGGAGCACCGCGGCTCGATCAGCGGCAAGACGGTGGCATGGATAGGCGACTCCAATAATGTCTGCAATACCTGGATGCAGGCGGCGGCGATATTCGATTTCAATCTGCACGTCTCGACGCCGCCAGGCTACGAAGTGGAAGCGGAGCGCGCCGGCAGCTACGGCAAGCAGTACTTCGAGCATTTCGCCGACCCGATGGATGCGGCGCACGGCGCCGACCTCGTCACGACGGACGTATGGACCAGCATGGGATTCGAAGCCGAGGACGCGGAGCGCAAGCGCGATTTCAGCGACTGGCAGGTCGATGCCGATATGATGAAATTGGCCGGCCCCGAGGCCCTGTTCATGCACTGCCTGCCGGCGCATCGCGGCGAGGAGGTGTCCGCGGAGGTAATCGACGGACCGCAAAGCGTGGTCTGGGACGAAGCCGAGAACCGCCTGCACAGCCAGAAAGCGCTGATGGAATTCCTGCTCTTGGGAAAGGTCAGCTAAGGCAGCGCGCGCTCAAGGCTCGAGGCCTACCGTCTGAATTCGTCATTTTTTGAGTAGCCAAATGTCAAATAAAACCAGCGAAGTGAAAAAAGTCGTACTCGCCTACTCCGGCGGGCTGGACACCTCGGTCATCCTCAAATGGCTGCAAGACCAGTATGGCTGCGAGGTGATCACCTTCACCGCCGATATCGGCCAGCGGGAAGAGCTCGAGCCGGCGCGGAAAAAAGCGAAACAGTTCGGCGTGAAAAAGATCTTCGTCGACGATCTGCGCGAGGAGTTCGTGCGCGATTTCGTTTTCCCGATGTTCCGCGCCAACGCGATCTACGAGGGCGAATACCTGCTCGGCACCTCGATCGCGCGCCCGCTGATCGCCAAGCGCCAGATCGAGATCGCGCGCCTGACCGGCGCCGACGCGGTGTCGCACGGCGCCACCGGCAAGGGCAACGACCAGGTGCGCTTCGAGCTCGGCTACTATGCGCTCGAGCCGAACATCCGCGTGATCGCACCGTGGCGCGAGTGGGATCTGGTTTCGCGCGAAAAGCTGCTCAAATACGCCGAGAAGCACGGCATACCGGTGGAAGGCAAGAAAAAAGCCGGCTCGCCCTACAGCACCGACGCCAACCTGCTGCACATTTCCTACGAAGGCCGCATCCTCGAAAACCCGGCCAAGGAGCCGGAAGCCGACATGTGGCGCTGGACCGTGTCGCCCGAGCAGGCGCCGGACCGCGCCGAGTATGTCGAACTGGAATACAAGCAGGGCGACATCATTGCCGTGAACGGCAGGAAGCTGTCGCCGGCGAAGGTCCTCGAAACCCTCAACAAACTCGGCGGCAAGCACGGCATCGGGCGCCTCGACCTGGTGGAAAACCGCTACGTCGGCATGAAGTCGCGCGGCTGCTACGAAACTCCCGGCGGCACCATCATGCTGCGCGCGCATCGCGCCATTGAGTCGGTGTGCCTGGACCGCGAGGTCGCCCATCTGAAGGACGACCTGATGCCGCGCTATGCGGCATTGATCTACAACGGCTACTGGTGGAGCCCCGAGCGGCGCATGCTGCAGACCATGATCGACGCCTCGCAGGCGAACGTGAACGGCTGGGTGCGGGTCAAGCTGTACAAGGGCAACGTGATCGTCGCCGGCCGCGATTCCAAGTCGGATTCGCTGTTCGACGCCAACATCGCCACCTTCGAGGATGACCGCGGCGCCTACGATCAGATGGACGCCGCCGGCTTCATCCGCCTGAACGCGCTGCGCATGCGCATCGCGGCGAAAGTCCGCGATCCACGTGGGGCGGCGAAAGTCCGCGATCCACAGGGGGCAGCGCAAGTCCGCGGTCCGCACGGTACGGCGAAGCTGCGCAAGCGGCAGAAGAAGTAGCGGCAGCCCGCAGCCGCATCGCGGCGCCGCCCGCGGCCACAGTCAATTCACCTGACACGGGAAACCAGCCATGCCCTCCTTCGACATCACCTCGGAAATCAACAAAGTCGAACTCAGGAACGCGATCGACCAATGCAACAAGGAGGTCGCCAACCGCTTCGACTTCAAGGGCTCCGACGCCCGCATCGAACAATCCGAATTCACGCTGAGCGTTTATGCCGACGACGACTTCAAACTCAAGCAGTTGATGGACGTGTTCACCGGCAAGTGCGCCAAGCGCAGCGTGGACGTGCGCGCGCTCGAACCGAAGGATGTCGAGAAGGTGAGCGGCGACAAAATCAAGCAGACGGTCGAAGTGAAAAACGGCATCGAGTCCGATCGCGCGAAGAAAATCGTCAAACTGATTAAGGATGCCAAGCTCAAGGTGCAGGCGAGCATTCAGGGCACGGCGGTGCGCGTTTCCGGCGCGAAGAAGGACGACCTGCAGGCGGCGATCCAGCTGGTCAAGAAAGACGTCGCCGACATCCCGCTGCAGTTCCAGAATTTCCGCGACTGAGCCGGCGCAAGCGGGAAAGCGCGCGGCGGCGGCCTCAGCGCGGCGGGACGGGCCGGGCCCCGGGGGGCTGCTCCCCCATGAGACGGGGTGGTTCGAACAGCGAGTTGATGAGCACCTTGCGTATGCGCGGGTTGTCCGGAATCGCGTAGAGCACGTCGGTCATCAGTTCCCCGAAAATACCGCGCAGGCTGCGCGCGCCGACCTTGTATTCCATCGCAAGATCCGCGATCTGCTCGAATACCTCAGGCGCGATCGCGAGCTCGACGCCGTCGCCTTTCAGCATTTCGCGATATTGGCGGTAGATCGAATTTTTCGGCTCAATCATTATCTTGACCATCATTTGCTTGGACAGGTCCTGCAGCCGGGCGATCACCGGCAGCCGGCCGGCGAATTCCGGCACCAGGCCATACTCGAGCAGATCCGTAGGCTTGATCCGCGCATTGAGGCGGCCGAGAATCTCCTGGTTGTCGTTGTCGGAAAACGAGAGAAAACCGTAGGTCTGCGTGTTCTTGAGGATTTCCGACAAACCGACAAACGCGCCGCCGCAGATGAACAGGATCTGCGTGGTATCGATGTATTCACCGCTGTTGAGGCGCACCTGAGAGCCTTCCATGATCTTGAGCAGCGCGTGCTGCACGCTCTCCCCCGATGCCGCGCGCGAACGGCCGCTGACCGCCTTGAGCTTGTCCACCTCGTCGATGAATACCAGGCCGCGCTGCGCGCGTGACACATCGCCGTCGGCCTTGTCCAGCAGCCGCTGCAGGATGGCTTCGATTTCATTGTTGACGAATTCGGATTGGGCCAGGGTGGTGGCGTCGGCGGTCACGAAAGGCGCGGCGAGGATGCGCGACAGCGTTTCGCACAGCAGCGTCTTGCCGGTGCCGGTGGAACCGATCAGCAGGATGTTGTTCTTGACCGGTTCGATCCCATCGGCGCTGGGCTCAGCCGATTTCCTGAAGTGCGAATAGACTGCGACCGCCAGAATCTTTTTCGCGTCCGCCTGACCGACCACATGCTGGTCCAATTGCCTGACGATTTCGCTGGGAGTCATCATGACTGCGCCCGCTCAGATGCCTGGGAACGGGCTTCGCGGACAGGCTGCGCGGCGCAAGCGCGGGCGGCGCTTCATGGCTTCAATCCGCTGATCCAGCGTTCGTAAAGCCGCGCCGCCACCGCGTGCAAGGCCGGGATCCGCGCGGGCAGCTGCGCTTCGATTTCGCGCGCTGCTTGCACCGTCGGGCAAGCGCAGCGCGCAAGCTCGTCCTTGCCCGAGTCGCACCATGCACGGACCATCTCCGGCGTCATCTCCACGTGGAATTGCATGCCCAGGTGCCGGTCCAGAACGAATGCCTGCTTGTCGCAATGGGGACTGGAAGCGATGCAGGCGGCTCCGGGCGGGATGGCGAAGGTCTCGCCATGCCAGTGAAAAGCGAGAAAGCTCCGCGTGGCGCCGAACCAGGCGCGCACCTGCTCGTTATCGGCGACGTCCACCCTGCCCCAGCCGATCTCCTTCTGCGGGTTGGGGCCGACCGCAGCGCCCAGCGCCTTGGCCATCAGCTGCGCGCCCAGGCAATGACCCAGCACCGGCACGTCCTCTTCGACCGCGGCGCGGATCAGGCGTAGCGCCGCGGGGATCCACGGGAGTTCGTCGTTGACGCTCATCGGGCCGCCCATGAAAACCACGCCGGAGAACCCGCCCGCGGAAGCGGGCGCCGCCTCGCCGGCGTCGATGCGCACCAGCCTCCACGGTATTGAATGCGCGTCGAGGTACCCGGCGAAGTAGCCGGGGCCCTCGATGGGGCTGTGGCGGAATATGGCGACCGGCTTCACCCCGCTCGCTTACTGCGGCGTCAATTCGCGCCATAGCACGCGCTTTCCGGTAAATGCGGCCGGCGCTCCCTTGAAACCCGCGTTGGGATCTATCTGAGGCGTCGGATTGGTGGAGGTTACGACTTCTACCATGGGTTTACCTTGCTCATAGATGATGTTGATACCGACGATGGTAGAGTCATATTTGGCCGAACTCAGGGGAATCCCCGGAGGCGCGGTGACCGAACCGCCCGTTTCGTAGTTGAAAAAGTTGAGCCACCCGTACCCACCCGGGGAACAGACAGTATTCGAAGGAACGATAGATGGCACTATCAGCGTCCCTTGCACCAGTTGGCTGTTGATGTTCACCCGCTCACCACTGTCGGGGAAATCGACAAACCAGCCGCGGTCGTTGAAGAAATTCACGCTATTGGCAGCCGTGGCGGCACTGGTGCTGGGCGAGCCGGAAGAAAGACGGGTGGCGGTCCCATCCGGGTTCGGGATCAAGTATTGCTGCACCAAGGTATTGCGCGGATTTACCAGCGTGGTGGTCGCATTGTCATCCTTGATCGCGTATTCGGTCTGTTGCTGGGTCGTGGTCAGGTCGCTGACTTCCAGATATTTCCCGGTTCCGATGAATACGACGCGCTTGCGCACGATCGTGCCCAGCACCGGCTTGGTCATAACGGGCTGCGGCTGGGTACCGGCGGTATCGGAAAACAAGGTGGCGAATTTGAAAGCGGAGCCGGTGCCGATGGTCGCGGCAGTGCTGCTGTTAATGTCGAAACGCCAGACATTTCCGAGCAAGTCGCCGCCATAGACATAGCCCGCCGTATTGCCCCCGGGCTCGTTATTCCATGCGGCGATCTTGGCCAGGCCGCTCGGTGTCGAGGCAGTGCCGACGCCGGTGGAAATCTTGCTGATGATGTGGCCGTCAGCCGCATCCAGCACGTACAGATAGCCTAGGCCGCTGCCTGCCGGCGAATTGTTGATCGTCGGATTGGCGCTCAGCGTGCCGTTGTCGTAACCGGAGGTCACCAAAACGACCCAGGTGCCGTCGAGTTTTCTGGTAATGACGGGATCTCCGTAGGTATAGCCGAGATCGTCGTCTTGAACCTTGCCGCGGCCGCCGCTCGGCGTAAACTCCCATAGCAAGTGGGGATTGCTAGGATCGGTAACATCCAGCGCATAATAACCGCGCCCGCCGCCGTTCAGCCCGGCCACCAGAATGGTCTTCCACACGGCCGTTGCGGCATCGGTGCAATTGGCACTGCAGATGTCCGAAGTGACCGCGCTGCCGTTGACGTAGTTGGTGTGCTCGGTAGCGTAGCCGGTGTCTGCCAGCTTCCACATATTGGGTATCACCATGCTCGGCACGTAGGCCCAGAGTTCCATCCCGGTGTCGGCGTCGAAGGCGTGCATCATGCCGTCGTTGGCGCCCATGTACACGGTGCCGTTGCGGCTCGCCCACGTCGTGAGGAAATTGCTGTAACCCGGGTAGGGATAGCTGAATACGGGCGGGCCGATGAAGTTGGGCTGGGATTCGAGCGCATCCCCCAACACGGCCGACCGGTTGCGATATAGCTGGTCCGCCAGCGCGACGCTGCCGCGATTGAACTCGTGTCCCCACTGTCCGCGCAGATAATCGATCAGGTTGACGCCCGCAGCCGCCGTCTGTTGCGCAGGGGTGAGCGAAGACCATTGGCTCATCGTGTTGATATGCGCTGCGGAAAAGTAACCGGAATTAGCTGGGTCGCTTGCATATGTCGCATCGAACGGGATGAGTTTGGGGACGGTGGTCGCGGTGCTTGGATCAGAGGTATAAATTGTCCGCGTATCGCTGTTGGCGCCGACAACGGTGTCCATGGTACCGGAGCAAGCGGTCGCCACCTGCACCTTGCAATCCGTGCCGACCAGGTTGCCGCCGACGCAGACGCTCGAATTCGGCGTCACGCAGTTATAGACGACGCTGGCGCCGCTGGTATCGGCGACGATAGTGCCGGGCGACGGGCAGGATTCCGCCACGACATCCTGCGCACACCAGGTGGCTGCCTTGCTGACCACGCCGGTATCCACGTTGATGCCGCGCGATTCCAGATTGCCGGTCCACGCGACCGTGGTGTAGCTGGCGACATAGGCGTAGTTGTTGCCGGAGACCGGATTCAGCGTGCTGGTGGCGGCCGCGGCGGCCGAACCCACTTTGGAATTGACGCTCGCCAGCGCGCCGGAAAGGCCGGCGGACAGGGTCGCGGGATCGGTGGCGCTGAAATAGGCGCCGTGTCCGTCCACCGCCGCATGCCACAGGTCGTCGAGGTTCGCGATGTAACCGCTGCCGCCGCTTACTCCCGGCAGCGGCCAGTTGCAGACCGTGCCGTCCGCCTGCCAGGTGCAGACGGGCGGCGTTGCGGCCGAATTGGCGGTGAGGCCCAGCTTGACCGAGACATAGTCCCCGCTGCTGTCGCTGAGGTAGCTGGGCGAATAATTCATCCAGCCGCTCGCACCCAGCGCCAGGGTAAAGGTGTTCATATGCTGCTGCAGATTCTGGTCCAGGCCGCTCATGAACACATTGTTTTGGCAGGTGTCGCTGCCGCTGGGCGCAAGCGCGGTCGGCGTGCCCGTGCAATTGCCCAGCGCCGGCGTGCGCAAGTCGGTCTGGTAGTAATACATGGCGACGTCCGCCAGGCTGTCGTTGCTTCCTCCGCTGGTACTGGTCGTTGCCGCAGGGGCGCCCTGCTGCACCGGGGTGGTGGTCGAATTACCGCCTGGCCAGGGAGGAGTGCCCGAGGTGCAGGAGCCGGGATATGTCGCGGAACCATTATGACTCCAGTTGTGAGGCGTGCAGCCCGCCGTAGCAGAGGCCGAGGTGCAGGTGCCGATTTCCGGCTGGTCCTTGATCTGCTGCTCACAAGACCGCTGCCACCAATGTTTCCCCGTCGTGCAGGGGCAGCCGGTGGTGACCCGGGAATACTGCTCCCGCGTGTAGGTATAGGTGTAATTGGCAGTGGCACTGGCGCCGTCGTACATCGGCCGCCCGGCCGTTCCGTCCTGGTTGCCGATCATGCTGCCGTCCAGGGCGTAACCAGTGGTACTGCCGTTCCAATAGCCGTCCGTGGTCAGGATGGTGAAGTTCTGCTGGCAGGAGTACTGCATCGGGTCCTTGGCGCTGCCCGCGCCGAATCCGGAGAGCTTGCCCGCGTAGTACTTCCCCGCATCCGCCAAGGCGGCGCGCAGAGGCGTACCGCCGTTTGGCGTGGTTCCGTAAACGTCCTCGTACCAATTGCTGCGTTGGTTGCTGACCGGACCGAGGGTGGAATCGCTGTTGTCCCAGAATGTATCGACAGGCACCGTCGGATCGTTCGCTGAGCTGAGTCTGATGAAACCCACGCGGTACTTTTTGTCGAGACTGGAGAAGGCGCGCCCGGTAGCGGTTTTCATCATCAGAATGCGCGTGCGGTAAAAGCTGTACCAGTTGGCGAAGTTGGTCAGGTCGGCCGCATTGGTGTCGGGGAAGGGACCGTTGGTATTGAGCGTCACGCCGCCGGAACTGGTGACCACCGGCGTGTAAAAGGCCGCCGAAGTCGGACCGGTAATCGTGATCACGTTGCCCGATGCACTGGCACTGTAGCCGTTGGAGATCGCGGCCGCGATATTGCTGGCCGCGGTGCTGGTACTGGTCCCGCCGCTGGAGGGGATCCCGCCCAGCAGTTCAACCCCGTTCACCGTGATGCTGCTGACCGATGGATTGCTGAAGGCGGTGGGCGGGTTGAACTGGACGTTGCCGGCGGTGGCGACGCCGATCACCGGCGTCAAACCACCCGCCGAACCCGGCCCGGTAATCGTGATCGTGCTGCCCGATGAAGTGGCGCTGTAGCCGTTCGCAGTGATCCTGCTTCTGATATTGGAGGCGCAGGTGCTGGTGCTGCTGCAGGCGGAAGATGTCCCGGACATGATCTGGACGCCGCCCACGGTGATGTCGTTCATTTGGGCTGATCCGGTCACACCGGTCACGGTGAGGGTGGTGGTGGGCGCGGCCGACGCGGTTACCGTAAGCGTAGTGGTTTCGTTGGTGTTGAGCCTGACCAGATTGAACACCGCGTTGCCGGGCGCGGCGTTCTCGGCGCTATCGCATTCGGCATAGAAAGTATTGCTGGTGTCGTTGTAGTTCCGCTGCACTTGCGTGGTCTGCGTGCCGGTATAGCTGTAGTAATAGGCGGTTTGCGACGAGTCGGTCCCCCCCGCGTTTCCGCCCACGCCAGACTGATTGGCGCGGAAGCCGCTGTTCAGGTTGACGGTTCCGGCGCCGGTATTGAAGCCGTCCTGCCATGCGCCGGTAAAACTGGCGTCGGCGTAGCTCGTGCCATCCGCATGCACCGGCGGCTCGTAGGTCGTAGTGGGATTGTAGTAGACCCCGTTGCATTGGCTGCTGCGCACGCCGTAGTAGCCGTAGCGCCAGGTCACTGCGCTACCGCCGTCCGATGCGTCGTCGGGCAGGTGGTCCCAAGCCATACTGCCGGAATTGTCCATCAACAACACCAGATTCGGCTGCACCGAGGAGGTGGTGGATGTGGCCAGGGGCGAGGTCGCCAACGCGACCGAGGCGGCCAGCGCCGGCAGCGGCAGCGCGAGGCCGGCGGCCAGCGCCAGGCTTAGCGACAGGAAACAAAATGTGGATCGACTTGCCGGTTGCGGTCTCATGGTTGCATCCTTCATGGTTGCATCCTCCTAATAGACAAACGCCTGCACATAGCTGACGGTATTGCGCGGGCCCGTGGTCCTGGAGGTGATGCGGATCTCGGGGGATTGGCCGGCCTTGGGGCAGCCCGGCCCGTTGCAGACGGTCTGGGGCAGCGGAACGTCCTGCCCGTTGTTGTCGATAAGCGCGCCGCTGAACAAGCAATCTGCATTCACGATGGCCACCGCGGCGGGCGGTGAAGGGAGATAGGCCGGATTACGGCACATGCGCTGAATGATATAGCGGGTGCTGTTGCCGCTGCTGTCGGGATCGGGCAGAACGAGGACGCTGTCGGTATCGTCCCAATGGATTCTGGTTCCGGCGCTGGCCGTCAGACTGAAGCTGGAATCGACACTGGGGTAGTAGCCGGGGGAATAGTAAGTCGCGCCCACATTGCCGCCATGGTAGATATTGAAGGGGTGCGTGGGATCGGTCAGGACATTGATGGCACTGTTTGCCGCGTCCACCGCCGACAGCCAGTTCATCGCGGCCTCGGTCCCTCGGTCGCTCGAGGTGGTGGCGGCCTGCCTGAACGCCAGGTTGCCGGCGATCAGGGTGCTGGTATCCACCGAGCGTATCAGCGCGACGGCTGCGAGCATGATCGCAACCAGGGAAACGAGCGCGAAGAACAGCACCACGCCGCGTTGCTTCATGATGCGCCCGGCGCTCGAGCGGGGTTTGGACAGCGATTTCATGGCTAATCCTTGGACCAGATCACGTTGCGCAAGGGAATAATGGTGTTGAACACCCGGTAGCGGTATTGCAGCCATTCCGGATCGCTCGCGCTCAGGTCGATGGTCGGCGCTGGAGAGGCGACGAACGGCGGGACTAGCGGCGGTGTGGGAAGGGCGGAGGTGGCGTCCCATGCGCACAGACCGGTAGGGTTGGCCAGAGTGGTGGAACTGCAGGCGCTTGTCACCACCGACGTTTCCCGTTTTGCGTTGCGCGCCACAACCGCGATGCGGATAGCCTTGATGCGGTTGCGATTGGCGACCGAAGGCGCATTCCATCCGCTCGCAGCAGTGGCATCCACCCACTGCACGACCTGATTGTAATTGGGGTCAGAATTGAGCAGTCCGGCGGCGGAAATGCCGTATTGCGCCTGAAGGTTGACCACGCCCACGACGCTGGGGACAAAATTGGTGTTGGGAAAGGCCGTGGGATCGCAATTGCCGCCAGCGGCGACCGCCTGTGGGAGATCGCAGCGTTCCAGGTTGCCGTTATTGACGCGATAGGTAACCTCATGCCAGGTTCCCAGGCAGGCGAGATTGACGCCGCCATTGGCAAGCGCGGGAACGTTCGACAGGGTTACGTTCGGGACCGCCGGCGGCGACGTGGCGCCCACCGGCGACACTGCGGTCACGGTCGACATGTAACAGGTATTTGCATCGCTGATAAGGGCCACGTCGTTAACCTTGCAGCCGAGATTGCTGACGACAGGTACGACTGTCGGGTCAGAAACCAGCGGCAATGCGCCTTGCGTCTGGGTAGGGACGCCCCCCATCAGTTCGTCGCCATAGCGTATGGTGATCGCGTCGCTGGGGCTGGCGTTGGCGCCCGTACCCACTATGCCGTCGGTAATAACGACGGGGGAAAGGCGGTTGGGAACGCTGGTGTCCGCCGCGCCGTTGATCGTCAACGTCGTGCACCCCAGCGGCGAGCTGCTGGTGGACATCAGGGGGTAGCCTGCCAGCTGCACGTCGTGCGCGATGGTATACATCGCGATGCCGCCGTTGGTCTGCGCATCGGCCGATCCCGTGGTGCTGCGGCTCTGTGCTTCGAAAACGGAGATGACCTGGACGATGACCAGGGTGGCGAGCATGCCGATGGCCAGACCGACCATGAGTTCCACCAGGGTGAATCCGGCTTGAGATGAAGGCGAGCGCCTGCTGTTCGGCTGCATGATCTCAGCCCCCGGCAATTTGGGCAGTGGTGGTGAAATTATGCTGCACCTCGCCCGAGCCCGGCTGCTTCCAGGTGATGGTGACCGTAAACTGGTTGGGGCCGGTTTGCGCCACGGTCCGTTTTCCATCCGGCAGCAACGAGGAGATGTCCGCATTCGTTTCGACGTAGCTGGCGGCGTTGGCCGGGTCCACCCACAACCGACCGATCGCTTGCTGGGCGATATAACCGGCATCGGAACGGTATTTCGCATCGGAGGTATTCTTGACCATGACAGCCTGCAAGCCGACTATGGCCAGCACGCCCATGGAAAAAATGAGGATTGCGATCATCGCCTCGAGCAACACGACACCCTGTTGCGCGGACTTGGGAACGGCGGGACGTTGCGTGTGCACGATCTTGTCTCCGATTAGCATGCGCGCGGACTGGAACCCGCAGGCAAATTGGGGTCGCACATCTTGGCATTGCCACCCGGTCCGATCTCGACCCGCAGATTCTGGCTGGCCCCATCCGCGGTGAGGTCCACTTGCGCGAGCCAAGGGGGATTTGGCACCACCTGGCCCAAACTGTTGAAAGCGACGGTGGTCGCAATGGTCGCCAGGTCCGCCGCCACTGCGGTGATGGTGACGTGCGTGGAGCCTTCAGTGCTGCACCTCGCGTCGATCGGGGGATCCGTCGCAACCGGCTTGTTCACATAATCGACCGTCCACGAAGATCCCGCCACCGTGCAATCGGGAGGATAGGCTCCCAAGACAAACTGGACGTTGGTATTGCGCGCCACCGCTTCGGCGCGCGCCCGTTGCAGGCCGTTCGTAATGGATTCTGCCGCGGTGCGAACCTCGGAATTGCGCAGCATGATCTCGAAGCTGGGCAGGGCCAAGGCCACCAGGATGGCCATGACCACAATGCCGACCATCAACTCGATCAACGAAAATCCAAAGGACTTTCTGTCGGGAAAAGCATTCAACACCCGCCCCCCGTGTTAACCACCCAGCAGGTCGTGCTGTTGCCCCAGGGCGTGGTGGAACCCTTTGTGTTGTCTTGATTAATGGTGTAGCTGTAGGCGGACACGCTGCCGGTGCCGGTCGCGGTGATCGTGTACGTCGTATTCGTAAGGTTGCTGGTGGCATAGGTGAAATTCGTAGTCGCGGCGGGAGTCGGACCACCGACATAGGTGCGGTTGTCCTGGAAAAACTGTTCCATTTTGACCCGCCCGTCGGACAAGGCCGAAACGGCTTCCGCCAGTTTTCCACGGGTCACATAATTGGTGTAGGCGGGCAGGGCAACCGCGGTCAGGATCCCGATCACGGCGAGCACGATCATGAGTTCCATCAGGGTGAAACCCTTTGTTATTTTCATGATAATTTCCCTTTCCTTGACATCCCTTGGTGAAATAATAGGCCGATCCCGGTTTGAGTAAAGTTGCGAAGACAAAAGGTTGATTTTTGCGCATGAACGGTCGATTTCCGCCGCTTTACCCAGGCGCAACCGCCGGCACCCGCCTACTGCAGGCCGATTCCATGCCAGGACCGCGGCCCCGACTTTCAGGGACGCGCGCTTCTTTTCGGGAGAAATCGATGACCGCCACATGGGCGTCGAGGTGAGCTACGGCGCCGGCCGGCACACGGCGCGGACCAGGCGCTGTTGAAACCGCAGGGCTGCGATGGCGTGCGCCTTCGCCCGGCCCCGCTGTCGGTCACGCGCCGGCTTTTTTCTTGTCGCTTTCTATCAGAGCGTAGGCCGAATGGTTGTGAATCGACTCGAAGTTTTCCGATTCCACCACATACCACTCGATGCGGTCGTCCTTGTTGAGCACGGCGGCGACGTCGCGCACCATGTCCTCGACGAACTTGGGATTGTCGTAGGCGCGCTCGGTCACGAGCTTCTCGTCCGGACGCTTGAGCAGGCCGTAGAGCTCGCACGAAGCCTGCTTCTCCACTACGTCGACGATGTCCTCGATCCAGACGAAGTCGTTGGTGCGCGCGGTGACCGTCACGTGCGAGCGCTGGTTGTGCGCGCCGTAGGCGGAAATCTTCTTCGAGCACGGGCACAAGCTGGTCACCGGCACCAGCACCTTCATGGTGAAGCGCTGTTTGCCCTGGTCGATGTCGCCGATGAAGGTGACATCGTAGTCCATCAGGCTCTGCACCTTGGAAACCGGCGCCGCCTTGTTGACGAAATACGGGAAATTCATTTCGATGTGACCGGACTGCGCCTCGAGTTTTTCCACCATCTCGTCCAGCATGCGCTTGAAGGTATCGACCGAGATCTCGCGCTCGTGCGCGTTGAGGATCTCGACGAAACGCGACATGTGCGTGCCCTTGAAATG
This sequence comes from uncultured Enterobacteriaceae bacterium, assembly GCA_964601155.1. GTDB lineage: Bacteria > Pseudomonadota > Gammaproteobacteria > Burkholderiales > SG8-39 > 2-12-FULL-64-23. The sequence continues at coordinate 28,142 of CAZRMO010000018.1, read as the reverse complement.
ATGCGGCAGGCGCACGTACATGTTGAAGTTGGCTATGGTGTGCTGCACGCCGCCGGAGCGCTCGCTCACCTTGATCGGATGGCGGATGGCCTTGATGCCGACCTGGTCGATGGCGAGCCGGCG
>CAZRMO010000018.1:0-27919 GCA_964601155.1 uncultured Enterobacteriaceae bacterium | reverse complement strand
GGTCCAGCGGCTTGACGAAGCGCATGTTGGCCACGGTGGCGTCGAGTTCCTCGGCGGCCGCGAATGCAGGCGCAAGCATGCTGCCGAAAGCGAGGATCGCGATCCTGGCGCCCTGCCGGCGCACTTCGCCCTTGCCTATGGCCAGCGCCTGCATTTCCTTGCGGATCTCGACGCCCGGTCCGGTGCCGCGCGGATAGCGCACCGCCGCCGGCGTATCGAGCTGAAATGCGGTGTAGAGCATCTGCCGGCATTCGTTTTCGTCGCCAGGCGCCATCACCGTAAGATTCGGAATGCAGCGCAGATAGGCGAAATCGAACGCGCCGTTGTGCGTGGCGCCGTCGGCGCCGACCAGTCCCGCGCGGTCGAGTGCGAACACCACCGGCAGATTCTGGATCGCCACGTCGTGGATCAGCTGATCGTAGGCGCGCTGCAAAAAGGTCGAGTAGATCGCAACCACCGGCTTGATGCCCTCGCAGGCGAGCCCCGCGGCAAAGGTCACCGCGTGCTGCTCGGCGATGCCGACGTCGAAATAGCGCTGGGGGTATTCCTGCGCGAAGCGCACCAGGCCCGAGCCTTCGCACATCGCCGGCGTGATGCCGACCAAGCGTTCATCCAGCGCCGCCATGTCGCAAAGCCAGTCGCCGAAAATCTGCGCGTAGGCGGGTTTGCCGCCGGGCTTTTTGCCGACGATGCCTGCGTCGGGCTGAAACCTCGAAACACCGTGGTAGAGCACGGGGTCGGCCTCGGCCAGCTTGTACCCCTGGCCCTTCCTGGTTACCACGTGCAGGAACTGCGGGCCTTTCAGCTCGCGGATGTTCTTCAGCGTCGGGACCAGCGAGTCCAGGTCGTGGCCGTCGATCGGGCCGATATAGTTGAAGCCGAATTCCTCGAACATGGTGGAAGGCACCACCATGCCCTTGGCGTGCTCCTCGACGCGCTTGGCGAGTTCCCACAGCGACGGCAGCTTGCCCAGCACCCGCTCGCTCGCCTTGCGCGCCGCGCCGTAGAAGCCGCCCGAGAGCAGCCGCGCCAGGTATTTGTTGAGCCCGCCCACCGGGCGCGAAATCGACATGTCGTTGTCGTTGAGCACGACCAGCACGTCCGTATCCATCACGCCGGCATTGTTCATGGCCTCGAACGCCATGCCGGCCGACATGGCGCCGTCGCCGATGATCGCGACCGCGCGCCGGTTTTCCCCGCGCAGCTTGGCCGCCTGCGCCATTCCGAGCGCCGCCGAGATCGAAGTGCTGGAATGCGCCGTGCCGAAAGTGTCGTATTTGCTTTCCGCGCGCCGGGGGAAACCGGAGATGCCGCCGTGCATGCGCAGCCTGGCCATGCCCTCACGCCGGCCGGTGAGGATCTTGTGCGCATAGGTCTGGTGACCGACGTCCCACACCAGCCGGTCGCCGGGGGTGTCGAATACATAGTGCAGCGCAATGGTCAGCTCTACCGTCCCCAGATTGGAGGACAGATGGCCACCGGTCTGGCTCACCGACTCGATAATGTAGGCGCGCAACTCCTCCGCCAGCTGCGCCAGCTGGCGCCGTTCCAGCGCACGCAACTCGGCCGGACTATTGATGGTCTTCAGCAGTTCGTACATCGCCGGATCAAATTCCTGATCGCCCTGCGGTTCATGCGCGTGTTCACTATTCACGTTGGACTTCACAAAGAGAGTTCGGTTCTAAAATTTGCGCAGCACGATAAAATCGGCCAGCTCGCGCAGGCGCTCGGCCGCCTCGCCGAGCGGCGCCAGAGCCGCATGCGCCTCGACGCGCAATTCCTCGGCCAGCTCGCGCGCACGCGCCAACCCCAGTATGCTGACATAAGTCGGCTTCGCCTGTGCGGCATCCTTGCCGGCTGTTTTTCCCAGCGTGGCGGTGCTGGCGGCGCAATCGAGCACGTCGTCCACCACCTGGAACGCCAGGCCCACGGTCTTGGCGTAGCGCTCCAGACGTTCGAGTTCGCCCGCGCCCGTACCGCGGCCGCAGCGCGCGCCCAGCACGATCGCAGCGTGGATCAGCGCCCCGGTCTTGTGAATATGCATGAACTCGAGTTCGGGCAGGCTGAGTGCCTGACCGACGCTGGCGAGGTCGACCGCCTGGCCGCCGGCCATGCCGCGCGAGCCGCTCGCCAGCGCCAGGATCCTGAGCATCTCGAGCTGCGCTGCGGGATCGTCTGCGACCACGTGTTCGGCCAAGAGCTGAAATGCGAGCGGTTGCAACGCATCCCCCACCAGCAGCGCAGTGGCCTCGTCGAATTCGACGTGACAGGTAGGTCTGCCGCGACGCAGTGTGTCATTGTCCATGCAGGGCAGGTCGTCGTGCACCAGCGAATAGGCGTGGATCATCTCGACCGCCGCGGCCACGACTTCGACCCGTGCCGGCTCGGCTTGCGTCAACTCGCCCGCAGCGAAAGCAAGCAAAGGCCGCACGCGTTTTCCGGTGCCGAGCACGGCGTAGCGCATCGCCCGGTGCAAGCGCTCGGGCATAGTCGCGGAGGCCGGCAAGAAGCGCTGCAATGCCGCCTCCATGCGCGCCTGGACCGCCCCCATCCAGGCGACAAAATCAATCCTCTTGTTCGGCACCAGGGAAAGCTTGGAGAGTATTGGCTTCGAGTACCTGCACTTGCTGCTGTGCCTGCGCTAGCTTGGCCTGGCAATACTGCGCAAGTTCGAGCCCGCGCTTGTGCGCGGCTAGGGACTGCTCGAGGGAGAGTTGCCCGGACTCCATGCCGGCGACCAGCTTTTCCAACTCGGCCAGCGCGGCTTCGAAGCTGAGAGACTCGCCGGCGGCATCAGCTGGCTTGGGCGATTTGGGCATGATATTGATGGGACCTTATAAAACACGAAAATAGCTGAAGTTCACCCTGCCAGTCAAATCGAAAACACGGTAAAATTCTCAAGTATTGGCCTTTTGCCGGCCGACTTATGCCGGTTGACTTATTGTGTCACACACGGGTCAAGCGAGGTTAATTCATGTCCGATATTGCAAGCCCCCTGAAACTCAAACAAAGCAGCCCGCAGCTCCCCGTCTCCTGGTATTTCGACCAGCAGATGCTGGAGCTCGAGCAAAGGCTGCTGTTCGAGAACGGCCCGGGCTACGTCGGTCACGAACTGATGGTGCCCAACGCCGGCGACTATCACTCCCTCGAGTGGATGGACCACGCCAAACTGCTGATCCGCAATGCGCACGGGGTCGAGCTTTTGTCCAATGTCTGCCGCCACCGCCAGGCGATCATGCTCGAGGGCCGCGGCAACGCCCGCAACATCGTCTGCCCGCTGCATCGCTGGACCTATAACACGCGCGGCGAATTGCTCGGCGCGCCCCACTTTCCGGACAACCCCTGCCTCAACCTGCCCAAGACCCCGCTGCAGAACTGGAACGGCTTGCTGTTCGCAGGCAAGCGCAATATCGCCCAGGATCTGGGCGAGCTGCGCGAGCGCGCGGACCTGGATTTTTCAGGCTATATGCTGGACCACGTGCATATCCACGAGTGCAATTACAACTGGAAGACCTTTATCGAGGTCTACCTCGAGGACTATCACGTCGAGCCCTTCCATCCGGGTCTGGGCAATTTCGTCACTTGCGACGACCTCGCGTGGCAGTTCGGCCCGCGCCACTCGGTGCAGACCGTGGGCATCAACAAACGCCTGTCCAAACCCGGCAGCACCGCCTACGCGCGCTGGCACCAGGCGGTGCTCGATTACTACCAGGGCGAGGTTCCGCCCCACGGGGCGATCTGGCTCACGCTGTATCCGAATATCATGATCGAGTGGTATCCGCACGTGCTGGTGGTAAGCACCGTGTACCCGCGCGGGCCGCAATCGACCACCAACGTGGTCGAGTTCTACTATCCCGAGGACGTAGTCTTGTTCGAGCGCGAATTCGTCGAGGCCGAGCAGGCGGCCTATTGGGAAACCGCGATCGAGGACGACGAAATCGCGCTGCGCATGGATCGCGGCCGCAAAGCCCTGCTGCAGCAAGGTGTGAGCCAGGCCGGCCCCTATCAATCGCCGATGGAAGACGGCATGCTGCATTTCCACGAATACCTGCGGCGCGAGCTGGGCAAGCCTGCTTGACGCTTGCGTGCGACTGACTGAAACAAGCAAGCGGAGGGGAATGATATCGATGGCACATACCACGCTGGTCGGCACCGACGTACTCGCAGCACACCTCGACGACCCAGCGTGGACGGTGTTCGACTGCCGCCATGACCTCGCCAAGCCGGACTCCGGCGCACAGTACTACGCGGAGGCGCACCTCCCCGGCGCGCGCTTTGTGCATCTGGACCGCGACCTTGCTGCGCCTGCCACCGGCAAGAACGGACGCCACCCCCTGCCCGATCCGCAGGCGTTCATGCGCACCCTGGAGGCCGCAGGCGTGGACGCGAGCAAGCAGGTCGTCGCCTACGACGACAAAACAGGCGTGTACGCCGCGCGACTGTGGTGGATGCTGCGCTGGCTCGGGCACGAGAACGTCGCCGTGCTCGACGGCGGCTACGCCAAATGGACCAGGGAAGGGCGCGCGCTGAGCAGCGCCGTGCCCGAAGCAGCGCCGGCGCGCTTTGCCGGCAGACCGCGCGCCGTGTCGGTCGACGCCGGCGACGTCCTGCAATCGCTGGGCCGGCCGGGCCGCATCCTCCTCGACGCGCGCTCGGCCGAGCGCTACCGCGGCGAGAACGAAACGCTGGACCCGGTGGGCGGCCGCATTCCCGGTTCACTCAACCGCTTTTTCCGGGAAAACCTGGACAGAAGCGGTTGCTTCAAACCGGCGGCGGAGTTGCGCCAAGCCTACTCCGCGCTGCTCGGCGAGTTGCCGCCGGACGCAGTCGTGCATACCTGCGGCTCCGGCGTGTCCGCCTGCCACAATCTGCTCGCCATGGAAATTGCCGGCCTCTCCGGGTCCCGGCTGTATCCGGGTTCCTGGAGCGAATGGTGCAGCGAGCCGAGCCGACCAACCGAAAAGGGCTGATTCTCCGCGCCTATGACTGCGAGCCATCCGGAACAGCAGTACCTCGATCTGATGCGCCATGTGATCGAACGCGGCGCAAGAAAAAGCGACCGCACCGGCACCGGCACGCTGTCGGTGTTCGGCTGGCAGATGCGTTTTCCGCTGGCGCCGTTCCCATTGCTCACCACCAAGAAGCTGCATCTGAAATCCATCATCCACGAACTGCTGTGGTTCCTGCAGGGCGACACCAACGTGCGCTACCTGCAGCAACACGGCGTGAGCATCTGGGACGAATGGGCCGACGCCGACGGAGATCTGGGACCGGTCTACGGTTACCAGTGGCGCCGCTGGAAAGCGCCCGATGGCCGCTCTATCGACCAGATCGCCCAACTGATCGAGGGCATAAAGAGGAATCCGGACTCGCGCCGCCACATCGTCAGCGCGTGGAACCCGGCCGATATCGACCGGATGAAACTGCCACCGTGCCATGTGCTGTTCCAGTTCTATGTTGCCGAGGGCAGGCTTTCCTGCCAGCTGTACCAGAGAAGCGCCGACCTGTTCCTCGGCGTGCCGTTCAATATCGCGTCCTACGCCCTGCTTGCCTTGATGGTGGCGCAAGTTTGCGCGCTGGAACCGGGCGAGTTCGTGCACACCCTCGGCGACACGCACCTGTACTTGAATCACCTCGAACAGGCGCGCGAGCAGCTCGCGCGCGCGCCACGCGCCTTCCCGCTGATGCGGATCAACCCGGCGGTGAAAGACATCTTCGGCTTCAAGTATGAGGATTTCACCTTGGAAGCCTATGACCCGCATCCCGCCATCAGGGCACCGATCGCCGTCTGAGGCTTCGGCGCCGCCGGAGCCGGCGGCGCCGCGCGTCTGCCTCATCGCCGCGATGGCATCGAACCGTGTCATCGGCAGCAACAACGCCCTGCCCTGGCATCTGCCGGCGGACCTCAAGCGCTTCAAGGCGCTGACCATGGGCCACCCGGTGGTGATGGGCCGCAAGACCTACGAATCCATAGGCAAGCCGCTGCCGGGGCGGCGCAATCTGGTAGTCACGCGCAACCGCGGTTACAGCGCCCCGGGCTGCGAGATCGCGCATTCCCTGGACGCGGCGATCGACGCCTGTCGCGGCGCCCAGGAAATTTTCATCATCGGCGGCGCCGAGCTGTACAGCGAGTCCTTGCCGCGCGCGCACTGCCTGGAATTCACTGAGATCCACGCCGATTTCGAAGGCGACGCCGTCTTCCCGCAGTTCCCGTCGGAGCGCTGGCGCGAAACCGCACGCGAAATTCACCGCGCCGCAGCCGGTGTCCCGTTCCGCTACGATTTCGTTCGCTACGAACGCCTGGCCTGAGCCGTCGACCGCCAGCGGCCACACCCACGCAGCGCAACAAATTCTTTAGGGTGCGTGGCACCCGTTGTGGTATAATCCCCTCGCAGGAATGTAAAGCAGTGGAATTGCTGGTCCGTCGTAGCCGCGTTCGCGGTACTCCTCAGGTCGTCGTATTCCTCCTTGAAGTTCTCGCATTCGGGCGCAAGCCTATTTTAATTTTTATCTAGGAATAGTAGACATGAGTACAGGTACCGTTAAATGGTTCAACGACGCCAAGGGCTTCGGCTTCATCACCCCGGACGGCGGCGGCAAGGATCTGTTTGCGCACTTCTCGGCGATCCAGGGCAACGGCTTCAAGAGCCTCCAGGAAAACCAGAAAGTGACGTTCGACATCACGGCCGGCCAGAAAGGCGACCAGGCTGTCAACATCAAGCCGGCCGAGTAATAATCCGGTTAGGTTGAAAGAGCCCGGGGAAACCGGGCTTTTTTTTCGCCTGGCGCTGGAACCGCCTACTCCAGCACGTGCGCGCTTGCCGACGGCAACTGTGTTTGCCGCACGCAATCAACGTAATAGCGTCCGTCATCCTCGTCTTTCACCAATCCGTGGATGTCGGTTTCGAACCCGGGGAACCGGGTGTTGAAGTCGCGCGCGAACTGCAGATAGCGCACGATGGTGGCATTGAAGCGCTCTCCCGGAATCAGTAGCGGAATGCCTGGCGGATAGGGCGTGACCAGAACGCTGGTGACGCGCCCTTGCAAGTGGTCGATCGCGACGCGGTCGATTTCATGGTGCGCCATCGCCGCGAAAGCGTCCGTTGGCTTCATCGCCGGCTGCATGTCGGACAGGTACATTTCGGTGGTCACGCGCGCGACGTCGTGCGCCTTGTACATGCCGTGGATCTGCTCGCACAGGTCGCGCAGGCCCAGCTTTTCGTAGCGCAGGTGCTTCTGGCAGAACTCGGGCAGTGCGCGCCACACCGGCTGGTTCTTGTCGTAGTCGTCCTTGAACTGCTGCAGCGCGGTCACCAGCGTATTCCATCGTCCTTTGGTGATGCCGATGGTGAACATGATGAAAAACGAATACAGCCCGGTCTTCTCCACGATCACGCCGTGCTCGGCGAGGTATTTGGTGACGATGGCCGCGGGAATTCCGGTCTTGGCGAACTTGCCCGACACGTCCAGGCCCGGAGTGATGACCGTGGCCTTGATCGGATCGAGCATGTTGAAGCCCGGCGCCAGGTCGCCGAAGCCGTGCCATTTCTCGTTGGCCTTGAGCACCCAGTCCTCGCGCGAACCTATGCCTTCGGCGGCGATCTTTTCCGGGCCCCACACCTTGAACCACCAGTCCTTGCCCCACTCGGCGCCGACCTTGCGCATGGCGCGGCGAAAGTCGAGCGCCTCCAGGATCGACTCCTCTACCAGCGCCGTGCCGCCGGGCGGCTCCATCATCGCCGCGGCGACGTCGCAGGACGCGATGATCGCGTACTGCGGCGAGGTCGAGGTGTGCATCAGGTAGGCTTCGTTGAAGGCGTGGCGGTCGAGCTTCTGCGTCTGCGATTCCTGCACCAGTATCTGCGAGGCCTGCGAAATGCCGGCGAGCAGCTTGTGCGTGGAGTGCGTGGCGAAAATGATCGAATCCTTGGTGCGCGGGCGGTCGCGGCCGATCGCGTGCATGTCCTTGTAGAAATCATGGAAGGTCGCGTGCGGCAGCCAGGCCTCGTCGAAGTGCAGCGTATCGACGGAGGAAGTCAGCGTCTGCTTCAGCATCTCGACGTTGTAGACGACGCCGTCGTAGGTGCTCTGGGTGATGGTGAGTATGCGCGGCTTCTTGCGCGTAGCGGCACGCGCGAACGGGTTGGCCTCGATTTTCTTCTGGATATTCTCCGGGGTGAACTCCGCCAGCGGGATCGGACCGATGATGCCCAGGTGATTGCGCGTCGGCGTGAGAAACACGGGGATCGCGCCGGTCATGGTGATCGCGTGCAGAATCGATACGTGGCAATTGCGGTCGACGACGACGATGTCGTCGGGTGCGACGTTGGCGTGCCAGACCATCTTGTTCGAGGTGGAAGTGCCGTTGGTGACGAAGAAGCAATGATCTGCGCCGAAGATGCGCGCCGCGTTCCGCTCCGAGGCGGCGACCGGCCCGGTGTGGTCGAGCAGCTGGCCGAGCTCGTCCACCGCGTTGCAGACGTCGGCGCGCAGCATGTTCTCGCCGAAGAACTGGTGGAACATCTGCCCCACCGGGCTTTTCAGGAACGCCACCCCGCCCGAATGGCCCGGGCAGTGCCAGGAATACGAGCCGTCTTGCGCGTAATGCACCAGCGCGCGGAAGAACGGCGGCGATAGCCCGTCAAGGTAGGCGCGCGCCTCGCGGATGATGTGGCGCGCGACGAACTCCGGCGTGTCCTCGAACATATGGATGAAGCCATGCAGCTCGCGCAGGATGTCGTTCGGTACGTGGCGCGAAGTGCGCGTCTCGCCGTAAAGATAGATCGGGATGTCGGCATTGCGAAAGCGGATCTCGTCGATGAAGGTGCGCAGATTCAGCATCGCCGGATCGAGTTCCGGCCCCGGCGTGAACTCCTCGTCGTCGATTGACAGGATGAAGGCCGAAGCACGGCTTTGCTGCTGCGCGAACTGCGACAGGTCGCCGTAGCCCGTCACCCCCAGCACCTCCATGCCCTCGTCCTCCATCGCCTTGGCGAGCGCACGTATGCCCAGTCCGCTGCTGTTCTCGGAGCGGAAGTCTTCGTCGATGATGACGATGGGAAAGCGGAATTTCATTCGGTTCTCCGTAATTCGGAAAGTATCGGCGCCTGCGCCGCAGGCATGGAACTCGATCGTGCTTTAGTCGCGCAAATGCAAACGGGCGGAGGAACACGCGCGGTTGCGCAGGCGACGTCCGCTTCGGCACGACGACTGCCGCAAGCGGACCGGGCGCGATGCCCGCATCAGCGGCAGGATCAGAGCGCGGGGAGGATGGATATCACGACAAAAACGCGGGGCGCCGTTGCGCGCGCACCTTCGGGCCGGAGAGCGTCCCTCTCGCGCGCATCGTTTGTGGCGTTTCACCGGACCGATTCCTACGGAACACCTTCCAAGCCGACTTTCCCCGCCAAGGGGATCGAGACTTTCGGGCCGCCGAGACGGACCGGCGCGCATCGGTACCGGGGTTTCCACTAGGACATCGGCGCGCACAGCACGAAGCACTCGTCTGCGGGCCGGCAAGAGGGACTGCTGCGTCTGTTCACTGTGGCGTGAGAACCCCGGGTAATTTTGGCCGGATTATACGCTCCGAGGAAGCGAGCGCAATACTCGAGCGCGCCCCCGCCGACGCGGGCGGATTGCCGCGGATTGCGCATCGGCGCGGACGATTGCGTATTGCCCGACCGGAGGGCCATCCTATTGGACAACGAGCTTGCACCCAAGGGTTTTCCCCAATCCGGATTCGCGCAGCCAAATGATAGCCTTTGCTGATACGCTTGCCGCGCGAGTACGTGAATTGTTGGCGGTTATCATGATTTTTCTCTATCGCGCCATGTCGTGGCGCCGCAGCCGCGTAGGGCGCACAATGGCACCCAAAACCGAAATAGCGCTGCCTGCGCGAAGGCCTCATGCAAAAGATCGAATTCTCCCTCGACCGGGAGTTTGTCCAGTTGAACCAGTTGCTCAAGCTGACCGGTCTGTGCGACAGCGGCGGCGCGGGCAAGGCCTTGGTCGCCGGCGGCACTGTGTCGGTTGATGGCAGCATCGAACTGCGCAAGACCTGCAAGATCCGGGTCGGGCAGGTGGTCGCGCTCGGAGGTGTAGAAATTACGGTGGTGGCCGCCAAGGAGGCGCCGCCGGCCTGAGCGCCGGCGCGACCGCAGATTCTCAGATTTTCGGCAGGGTCACGCCCTGCTGCCCCTGGTACTTCCCGCCGCGGTCCTTGTACGAGGTCTCGCATACCTCGTCGGATTCGAAGAACACCACCTGCGCCACGCCTTCGTTGGCGTAGATTTTGGCCGGCAGCGGCGTGGTGTTGGAGAACTCCAGCGTCACGTAGCCTTCCCACTCGGGCTCGAACGGGGTGACGTTGACGATGATGCCGCAGCGGGCATAGGTCGATTTCCCCAGGCACACCGTCAGCACGTTGCGCGGAATGCGGAAATACTCCACCGTGCGCGCGAGGGCGAAGGAATTGGGCGGGATGATACAGACCTCGCCCTTGAAATCGACGAAGGACTTCTCGTCGAAATTCTTCGGGTCGACGATGGTCGAATTGATGTTGGTGAAAATCTTGAAATCGTCCGAGCAGCGGATATCGTAGCCGTAGCTCGAGGTGCCGTAGGACACGATCTTGTGTCCGTTCGCCGCGCGCACCTGCCCCGGCTCGAATGGCTCGATCATCCTGTGCTCCTGCGCCATGCGGCGTATCCACTTGTCGGATTTGATTGTCATAAATTCATTTGTTGTCGGCGAAGGTCGGAACAGGAGAGGAACCAAGGATTCTTTGAAATGTGCGGAGGAAGCTGGTTCGCGGGGGGATTTACAAGGGGGGATGCATCCCCCCTTGTTCGTCTAATAAGGGCTTTTCCCCAAACGGAGGTACTTCGCTAGCATCCAGCTTGCCTGAGCTACGTGTTCTGGATGACGATATTCGGGAATTTCGACGTCATGTCCTTCGCCTGCTCCGAGATCTTGACCGCGACGCGGCGGGCGATCCTGCGGTAGATCTCGGCGACGCGCCCGTCGGGGTCGGACACCACGCTGGGCTTGCCTGAATCGGTCTGCTCGCGGATATGGATGTCCAGCGGCAGCGCGCCGAGAAATTCGGTATTGAAATCCTTGCACATTTTTTCCGCCCCGCCGGCGCCGAAAATATGTTCCTCGTGGCCGCAGTTGGAGCAGATGTGGGTGCTCATGTTCTCGACGATGCCGATGATGGGGATGCCAACCTTCTCGAACATCTTCAGACCCTTGCGCGCGTCGATCAGGGCGATGTCCTGCGGCGTGGTGACGATCACCGCGCCCGTGACCGGCACTTTCTGCGCCAGCGTCAGCTGGATATCGCCGGTGCCCGGCGGGAGGTCCACCACCAGGTAATCGATCCCCTGCCAGTGCGTGTCCCGCAACAACTGCTCCAGGGCCTGCGTCACCATCGGGCCGCGCCACACCATCGGCGTGTCTACGTCGATCATGAAGCCGATGGAAATCGCCTGCACGCCGTGCCCGATCATGGGCTCCAGGCTCTTGCCGTCGCGCGATTCGGGACGGCCGCTGATGCCCAGCATCATCGGCTGCGAGGGGCCGTAAATGTCGGCATCGAGTATGCCGACGCTGGCCCCCTCGGCCGCGAGCGCGAGCGCCAGGTTCGCCGCGGTGGTGGACTTGCCCACGCCGCCCTTGCCCGAGGCCACGGCGATGATGTTCTTCACTTCGGGTATCAGCTTAACCCCGCGCTGCACGCTGTGCGAGACGATTTTGCTCGCGACGTTGACCGTGGCCTTGTTCACGCCCGGGATAGCGTCCAGCTTCGCCTGCACCATCTTGCGGATCAGCTCGAACTGGGTCTTGGCCGGATAGCCGAGTTCGACGTCGAGCGAAACGTCGCCGCCGCTCACCTTGATGTTGCGCGCCGACTTGGTGGCGATGAAATCCTTCTCCGTATTCGGGTCGGTGATTTCCTTGAGGGCGGTCTGAATCTGCAATTCCGAAACTGACATGCACTGGCTCCTTGGCGCGGTGGCCGCACCGTCTAATTGATGCGCTAAAGCTGTTCATTTTAATGGATAATCGAAGCCCTGCGGGATACAATTAACCCCTTCCAAGTCGCGGTTTATGCCCCTGCCGGGCAAGCGGCTGTGTTTTCTGCAATTAAACAAGAATGAAGCGCAAACTCTTCGTCACCACCGCCCTGCCGTACGCCAACGGCTCGTTTCACATCGGCCATATCATGGAATACATCCAGGCCGACATCTGGGTGCGCTTCCAGCGCATGCAAGGCAATGAAGTGCATTTCGTATGCGCCGACGACGCGCACGGCGCTCCCATCATGCTCAAGGCCGAGGCCGAGGGCGTCACGCCGCAGCAACTGGTCCGGCGCATCGGCGCCGAGCGCAAGAAATATCTCGACGGCTTTCACATCGGCTTCGACAACTGGCACTCGACCGACTCCCCCGAAAACACCGAACTGTCGCAGGACATCTACCTCAAGCTCAAGGCCGCCGGACTCACTTACACCAAGCCGGTGGAGCAGTTCTACGACCCGGTGAAAGGCATGTTCCTCGCCGACCGCTACATCAAGGGCGAGTGCCCCAAGTGCGGGGCCAAGGACCAGTACGGCGACGCCTGCGAGAACTGCAGCTCGGTTTATTCGCCGACCGACCTCGTCGACCCGTATTCGACGCTCTCCGGCGCCGTGCCCGAGCTCAAGACCTCGGAACACTATTTCTTCAGGCTGTCCGATCCGAAATGCGTCGCCTTCCTGAATGAATGGGTGAATGAGTTCGGCCGGCTACAGTCCCAGGTCACGAACAAGGCGAAGGAATGGCTGGAGGGCAAGGGCGACAAGGCGCTGGGCGACTGGGACATTTCGCGCGACGCGCCCTACTTCGGCATCCCGATTCCCGATGCGCCGGGCAAATATTTCTACGTCTGGCTGGATGCACCGATCGGTTATCTCGCCAGCTTCAAGAATTACTGTGCCAAGACCGGCATCGACTTCGCGGGCTTTCTTGCCGACCCGAACACCGAGCAGATCCATTTCATCGGCAAGGACATCATTTATTTCCACACCCTGTTCTGGCCGGCGATGCTCAAGTTCGCCGGTTACAAGGTTCCCAATAATGTCTACGTGCACGGCTTCATCAATGTGTCGGGCGAGAAGATGTCCAAGTCGCGCGGCACCGGCATCAGCCCGCTGCGTTACCTCGAGCTGGGCATGAACCCGGAGTGGCTGCGCTATTACATCGCGGCCAAGCTTAGCGCCAATGTCGAGGACGTGGACTTCAATCCCGACGATTTTCTGGCGCGCGTGAACAGCGACCTGATCGGCAAATACGTCAACATCGCGAGCCGCGCCGCCAACTTCATCACTAAGAACTTTGGCGGCGAATTGAAATACGCGGGCGACACCGCACCCCTGGTTCAAGGAGCTCGCGCCACGGCGCTTTTGGTGCGCGAGAGCTACGAGGCGCGCGAATTCGGCAGGGCGATACGCGACATCATGGCAACAGCTGACCGCTGGAACCAGGAATTCGACGCGCGCCAACCCTGGCTTCTCGCGAAGGATGCGAATAAGCGCGGCGAACTTCAGGACGTATGCTCGCGTGTCCTGCACGGATTCAAGCTGCTCTCGGTGCTGCTCGCGCCGGTGCTGCCGCAGCTTGCCGAACGCGTGGCGAAGGAACTCTTCGGACTGGATCGGACCTTTACCTGGTCGGATGCCGAATACCTGCCTAATGACATCAAGCCGTACAAGCACCTCATGACCCGCGTCGAGGAAAAGCAGCTCGACGCCCTGTTCGACATCCCGGCTGCCGCCCCAGCGAAGGAGCCAAAGAAAGTGACTACACCCTCCACTTCGACGCCGCACCCGGCCTCACCTGGCCCAGCGGCGCCGGCCGCCGCCCTCGCGACCATCTCCATCGACGACTTCGCCAAGATCGATCTGCGCATTGCAAAAATCGTCAAGGCCGAGCAGGTCGAAGGCGCTGACAAGCTGCTGAAACTCACGCTCGACATCGGCAGCGAACAGCGCACGGTGTTCGCCGGCATCAAGTCGGCCTACGATCCGGCGACGCTGGAGGGCCGGCTGACGGTGATGGTCGCCAATCTCGCGCCGCGTAAAATGAAATTCGGCCTGTCGCAGGGGATGGTCCTCGCCGCTTCAGGCGACGGTCCGGGAATCTATCTGCTTTCGGCCGATAGCGGAGCGCGGGCCGGAATGAAGGTGCGGTAATCTCCTGAAACCGACGAAGCTCAAGCCCTGAGCATCGAAAAATAGCCCCCTGCGGGGCAGCGCTTTCCAGGAACGGACCCGTCCTTCAGGCGCCGCTACCGGTTTGCCGCAATCGAACGCCTCTGTCGCTCATGTTCTCGCCGCGACGAGATAGGCAGAACTAAAGCCACGAATTCCTGCGCGAACAGTTCCTGTTCGCCGGCGCCGCCAGCCGTACCAGCCGCGGCAGCCGCTTCCCGCCGTGGAGGCCTCCTCTCTACGCCAAATCGAACGCCCTTTAGCCGAATACCGGCAGGTCATATACACACATTTAGTTAGTTGCACATGTTAATAGGATTCACATATAATCAGCGCCGCCGTGTACTTGCCGTAGCTACCTGACACCAATCGACCATGGAAAACAAGACCGCCCGATTCACGATCCTGATCGATCCGCGAAAAAAGCAGATGTTCGAAGAGCTGTGCGCTGCACAGGACCTCACGCCGTCTCAAGTGATGCGCCAACTGATCCGCGAGTACATCATCGACCATGCCGGTAAGCGCGAATTGCCCGCATGGCTGCTCACGGCGGCGCAGAAAAAGGCAAGCTCGAAGTGAAGGCTGCAGGGCTTTGCCGCGCCGCTACAGGTGAACCGCCCACCCGCCGCCTGACCTGAATGTTGATGCAGCCCGCCCATTCCCTGCTATCGGGTTCGTTCCTTGCTGCCGCGGCCTGGTGCGCAATCGCGGTGCTGTCGCTGATTCCGGCCAACAAGGCGTTCTTCGCCCGGAAATTCGCGTTTCCGCTCGGTGCGCTGGTGGGCCTCGCGCTGGCGGCGGCCGGTCTGCAGGCGATATGGCGGGCCGCCCCCGAGCAGATGACCCTCCCCCTCGGCCTGCCCGACCTCCCCTTCCACCTGCGCCTCGACCCCCTCGCGGGTTACTTTCTCATGCTCCTAGGCGCGGTTTCGGCCGGCGTGTCGGTCTACGCTACAGGCTATTTTCGCAAGGAGACCGCGGGACGGCTGGCGCTGATCGCGCTCGAGTATCACCTGTTCCTGGCGAGCATGGCGTTCGTGATCCTGGCCGACGACGCCTACCTGTTCATGGTCGCCTGGGAGACCATGGCGCTGTCCTCGTACTTTCTCGTCACCACCGACCACAAACTGCCCGCGATTCGCAGCGCCGGTTTCCTTTATCTGCTGCTCGCGCATCTGGGCGCGCTCGCGATCCTGCTGTGCTTCGGAGTGATGAGCGGCGGACACGGCGATTACAGCTTCGCCGCGCTGCGCAGCGCGCACCTGCAGCCGCAGTGGGCCACGGTGGCGTTCCTGCTCGCGTTCTTCGGTTTCGGCGCCAAGGCCGGGATGATCCCGCTGCATGCCTGGCTGCCCGAGGCGCACCCGGCCGCGCCCACGCCGGTTTCCGCGCTGATGAGCGGCATCATGCTGAAGACCGCCATCTACGGCATGATTCGCGTGATTTTCGATCTGATCGGCAACGTCCGCTGGGAATGGGGCATGCTGGTGCTGGCCATCGGTGCGGGCACGACGCTGTTCGGCGTGCTCTACGCGCTGATGCAACACGACCTGAAGCGCCTGCTCGCCTACCATTCGGTCGAGAACATCGGCATCATCCTTCTCGGTTTCGGCATGTCCATGGTGTTTCTCGGCTTCGGCTACCCGGCGGCGGCCGCGCTCGGGCTGATCGCGGCGCTCTATCACGCGCTCAACCACGCCGTGTTCAAGTCGCTGCTGTTTCTCGGCGCCGGCTCAATCCTGAAAAGCACCGGACAGCGCAATCTCAACCGCATGGGCGGCCTGATACACAAGATGCCGCAGACGGCGTTCTACTTCCTCGTCGGCGCGCTTGCCATTTCGGCGCTGCCGCCGCTGAACGGCTTCGTGTCCGAATGGCTCACGTTCCAGACCGCGCTGCAGGCCCCGATCCTGGAGAACGGCGTGGTGCGCAGCCTGCTGCCGCTGTTCGCCGCAACGCTGGCGCTCGCCGGCGCGCTCACCGCCATGTGCTTCGTCAAGGTCTACGGCATCGCATTTCTCGGCCGGCCGCGCGAAACGCAGCCTTCCGGGCAGGCGCCGGCCGACGAACACGGCCAGGACGCAGGCCTGCCGGAACGCTTCGGCATGGCCTGGCTCACGGCGGGCTGCTTCGTGCTCGGCCTGTTTCCGACCGGTTTCGTGCTGATGCTGAACCGAGTCACCGTTTCGCTCACCGGGCACGGCTTGCACAAGGCGGCGCTGGAGTCGAGCTGGCTGTGGATGGTTCCGATCAATCCTGCGCGCGCCAGCTACAGCCCGATCGTGTTCCTGATCGTTATCGTTGCAGTGACGCTGCTCACGTTCGTCATTGTTCGCCGCTACTACCATGGCCGCGTGCGTTACTCCGAACCCTGGGGCTGCGGCTATTCCGAGGTGACCGCGCGCACGCAGGACACCGCCGACGCGTTCGGCCAGCCGATCCGGCATGTATTCGGTCCGCTCTACCTGATGAAGCGGCACATGCCCGGGCCGGACGATGCAGCGCCGCGGTTCTCGCTCAAGATCTACGATCGCCATTGGTACTGGCTGTATCTACCGCTGGCGCGCTTGACCGAATTTGTCTCGTCCAAGATTGCCTTGCTGCAGCAGGGAAAGATCAGCATCTACCTGCTCTACAGTTTCCTCACGCTAATCGCGCTGCTGGTCTTCGTCCGCTGACTTTCGCCCATCGACCTTCGCCTACCTGACCCGCCCATGATCGACGCCCCCGGAATCGCGTTCCAGATCCTGCAATCGGTGTTCGTGGTGCTCGCCGCGCCGCTGCTCATGGGCTGGGCGAACCAGTGCCGCGCCTGGCTGCAGAACCGCTCGGCGCCGAGCATCCTGCTGCCGTACTACACGCTGGGCAAGCTGTTTCACAAGGACGCGGTCATGGCGCGCAACGCCTCGGCCCTGTTTCGCGTCACGCCTTACGTGCTGTTCGGCTGCATGTGGCTCGCCGCCGGTATCGTGCCGGTGCTCGCCACCGATCTGCCGTTTGCGCCGGCGGCCGACATCATCGCGCTGGTCGGCATATTCGCGCTGGCGCGCGTGTTCTCGGCGCTGGCAGCAATGGACATCGGCACCGCCTTCGGCGGCTTGGGCGCGCGGCGCGAGATGCTGATCGGGTTCCTCGCCGAGCCGGCGATGCTGATGACTTTGTTCACTGCCGCCTTCATCAGCGGCTCGACCCAGCTCAACACCATCGTCGAGACGCTGGCGCGTCGCGAATTCGCGATCTACCCCAGCCTCGCCTTCGCGGCCGTGGCCTTTCTCATGGTGCTGCTGGCGGAAAACGCACGCATCCCGATCGACAACCCGACCACGCACCTGGAACTCACCATGATCCACGAGGCGATGCTCCTGGAATATTCGGCGCGGCACCTGGCGCTGATCGAGTGGGCCGCGGCGATCAAGTTGTTCGCCTACACGACCATCGGCATCGCGCTGTTCGTGCCCTGGGGCATCGCCGAGGCGGGCAATTGGGGGGCGCTCCCGCTCGCGTTCGTTGCGCTCGCAGCGAAGCTGGCGCTGGCCGGAGCCGGACTGGCGTTCCTGGAAATGCTGCTGGCGAAGCTGCGCCTGTTTCTCGCGCCCGAGTTCCTGTCTACCGCGTTTCTGCTCGGCGTTCTGGGAATGCTGACCCATTTCCTGGCGCAGGCCTGAGGTGCTCATGCATCAATCCCTGTCCAGCCAGTTCGTCAACCTGCTCGCCGCATTCCTGCTGCTGCTCGCCTTCGCCATGCTGTCGCAGCGGCGCATCCTGACGCTTATACGCCTTTACGCGTGGCAGGGCGCGGCGCTTGTCGCCTCGACGCTGATCGTGGCGTACTCGACCGAGCAGCCGCACCTGTATTTTTCGGCCGCGCTCACGCTGCTGCTCAAGGTGATATTGATCCCATGGGTGCTGCACCGCCTGATCGACCGGCTGCATATACGCTGGGACGTCGAAACCCTGATCAACATTCCGGCGACGATGCTGATCGGCATCGGCCTCGTGATCTTCGCGTTTGCGCTGGCCGCGCCAATCTCGCAGATGGCGGACACGCTGACGCGCGCGACCCTCGGGATCGCGATGGCAAGCGTACTGCTGTCGTTCCTGATGATGATCGTGCGGCGCAAGGCGGTGCCGCAGGTGATCGGCTTCCTGGCGATGGAGAACGGCCTGTTTTTCGCGGCGACCTCCGCTACCTACGGCATGCCGCTGGTGGTGGAGCTGGGCGTGGCGCTGGACGTGCTGGTGGGCACCTTCATCTTCGGCATTTTCTTTTTCCATATCCGCGAGCAGTTCGACAGCCTGGACATCCGGCATATGGAAACGCTGAAGGAAGACTGAGGTGGAAATCATCCTCGTCCTCGTCGTCCCGCTTCTCGGCGGCCTGCTGCTCGCGCTGGTCGGCCACAAGCGCTGGGCGCCCGAGCTGAACGCAGTCATGAGCCTGGCGACCTTGGGCGCCGCGGCGCTGCTCACCGCCAGCGTCATCGCCAAGGGTCCGAAGACGGCGATGGAAGAGCAGTTTTTTGTCGACCCGTTCAACGTTTTCCTGGTGACGCTCACCGCGTTCGTCGGCTTTACCACCGCACTGTTCTCCCGCCCCTATATGCGCATCGAGCAGGATCACGGACGCCTGAATTCGGCGCGCCTGCGCCTGTACCACAGCATGTACCAGTTCTTCTCGTTCACCATGCTGCTGTGCCTGCTGTCGAACAACGTCGGCATCATGTGGGTGGCGCTCGAGGGCGCGACGCTGTCGACGGTGCTGCTGGTCAGTCTGTACCGCACGCCGGCGAGTATCGAGGCCGCATGGAAGTACTTCATCCTGTGCTCGGTCGGCATCGCGCAGGCGTTGTTCGGCGTCATCCTGCTTTACTTTGCCGCGGAGAAGGTTCTCGGCCCCGGCGGCACCGCGCTGCTGTGGACACACCTGTTCGAGGTGCGCGGCCAGCTCGAGCCGACGGTGCTGTCGCTCGCGTTCGTGTTCCTGCTGGTGGGCTTCGGCACCAAGGTGGGCCTGGTGCCGCTGCACAACTGGCTGCCCGATGCGCACGCCGAAGGCCCGACCCCGGTTTCGGCGGTGCTCTCGGGCCTGCTGCTCAACGTCGCCTTGTACGCGGTGGTACGCAGCAAGATGCTGGTGGACGGGTCGCTGGGGCGCAATTTTTCCGGCGGCCTGATGATGGGATTCGGACTGCTATCGGTGGTAGTTGCGACCTTCCTTCTGTCGCGGCAGAAGGATATCAAACGCATGTTCGCCTACTCGTCGATCGAACACATGGGCATCATGACCTTCGCCTTCGGCATGGGCGGACCGGTGGCGGCGTTCGCGGGACTGCTGCACATGACCGTGCATTCGCTCACCAAGAGCGCGATTTTCTTCACCGCCGGCCATGCTTCGCAACGAGCCGGCACGCAGATCATGGCCGACATCCGCGGGCTGATCGAGGAAAGCCCGACCGTCGGCTGGGGGCTGGCGCTGGGCACAATCGCGATCCTCGGCATGCCGCCGTTCGGCGTGTTCACCAGCGAGTTCATGGTCCTCACCACCGCCATGCACGAGCACCCCTGGGCGACGCCGTTCCTGCTGGTCGCGCTCGGTGTCGCGTTTGCCGCGATCTACGGCAAGGTGCAGCCGATGGTGTTCGGCGAAATGCATAAGGAACATGCGGCCCGAGCGCTGCCGCATCCTCCGGCGCTGATCCCCGTATTCGTGCACCTCGCGCTGGTGCTCATGCTGGGCCTGTACATTCCGCCCTACCTGGTCGACTGGTACCGGCAGGCGGCGGCGCTGATCGGTTGATGAAGGAACGCCCGATGACCGAACTCGCTCTCGAGACCAGCCCCATCGCCGGCGCGATGCCGGCGTTTCGCGCCACGGTCGGCGCAGCGGAACTGCGCGGCGTATGCGAGAAAGCCCGGGCGCAAAAAGGGCGCCTGGTCGCCCTTTGGGGCAGCGACGAAACGGAGCGCGGCGGCGACTATGCGCTGCATCTCGCGCTCGCACTTCCTTCCGGTCTGCTGTGGTTGAGTTTGCCGCTGGCGCGCGAACATCCTCGCTACCCCAGTGTCGCCGACATCTATCCCTGCGCGAACCGGATGCAGCGGGCTGCTTACGACCTTGTCGGCATACATGCGCAGGACAGCACCGACCGGCGCAAGTGGGTGCGGCACCGCGCCTGGCCCGGCGGCGTATTCCCGCTGCGCAAGGGGTTCGACATCGCCACGAGCTTCCCGCTGTCGGACGACCGTTATCCCTTCGTTAAAGTCGAAGGCGAAGGCGTGCATGAGATTCCGGTGGGCCCGGTGCATGCCGGTACCATCGAGCCTGGGCATTTCCGCTTCTCCATTGTCGGAGAGAAGATCCTGCGCCTGGAAGAGCGCCTGTGCTACAAGCACAAAGGCATCGAGAAACTTTTCGAAACCATGACCCTGGCAGAAGGCGCCAGGCTCGCCGGGCGCATCTCGGGAGATTCCACCGTAGCCTACGCTTGGGCCTACGCCATGGCGGTCGAAGGCGCCACCGGCACCGAGCCGCCCCGGCGCGCGCTCGGCCTGCGTGCCGTCATGCTCGAACTGGAGCGCATTGCGAACCATCTGGGCGACCTCGGCTACCTCGGCAACGACGTGGCGTTTTCGTTCGGCTTTTTCCAGTTCTGGCGGCTGAAGGAAGACCTGCTGCGTTTGCAAGGCGAACTGTTCGGCCATCGCTACCTTATGGATCTCATCGTTCCCGGCGGCGTCGCGCGCGATCTGCCGTGCGATCAGGCAGAGCGCCTGCTCGCGCAGCTGGAGCGGATTCGAGCGGAGGTCATTGCACTCAAAGCGATCTACGACGATCACGCGGGAGCGCAGGACCGGTTCATCATGACCGGACGGGTGCCGCCGGGACTGGCCGAAAAAATGGGCCTTGCAGGCTTCGCCGGGCGCGCGAGCGGCGTCAAGCACGACCTGCGCGTCGATTATCCGATGTTGCCCTACGAGGAGGCCGGGGTGCGCATGGCCACGCAGACGCGCGGCGACGTCGCCGCGCGCGTGTCGGTGCGATTCGACGAGATCTTCGAGTCGATGCGACTGGTGCGGATGTTCGCCGGCCAGCTTGCGCCGGGCGCGATTCGGTCCCCGGTCGCCGATTGCCCGGCCGGCAATTGCGGCGTCGGCTGGGTCGAGGGCTGGCGCGGAGAAGTGCTGATCGCACTCGAGAGCGCCGATGCCAACCGAATCCATCGCGCGCATGCACACGATCCGTCGTGGCAGAACTGGCCGCTCATCGAGCGCGCCGTCCTCGGCAATATCGTTCCGGACTTTCCGCTGATCAATAAATCGTTCAATCTCTCGTATAGCGGACACGACCTCTGAGATGTATCAATTGCTCAAACAGATCGCAAAAACCGGCATCGTCAGCGAAACCCCGCCGCTGCCGGACGAGGCCTTGCGCCAGATCGAGCAGCAGCTCAACGAGGCGACGCTCAAGCATTTCGGACGCGCACTCGCCATTCGCCATGTCGACGCCGGCTCCTGCAACGGCTGCGAGCTGGAGATCCACAGCATGAACGGTCCCTATTACAACCTGGAGAAGCTCGGCATCAAATTTGTCGCGAGCCCGCGGCACGCCGATTTGCTGCTCGTGACCGGACCCGTGTCGCGCAACATGGAACTTGCGCTCAAGCGCACCTACGATGCGACGCCCGAACCGAAGCTGGTGGTCGCGATCGGCGACTGCGGTTGCAGCGGCGGCATCTTCGGCGAGAGCTACGCCAGTTGCGGCCGCGTGTCCAATGTCATCCCGGTGGACGTCGCCGTGCCCGGTTGCCCGCCCACGCCGATCGCCCTGATGCAGGGCATACTCACCGCGATCTGCACGGACCACCGCGACCGCGCTTGACCGCGCTTTGCTGCGCGACCATCTCTACATCGCGCGCGCATCGGTTCTTCGCTGCGCATGTCGAGGCGTATTGCAGTCGCGCGCACTTTCGGATATAAACAATCCATCGAAAGCGGTCGCAAAGTCCGCAGGACAACAATCTAAATTTTCGCATGGAAAAAAAATACGCCTCTTTTTCGGGCAAGATGCTGATGATCGGATTCGGCGCCGTCGGCCAGGGCTCGCTGCCGCTGATCCTGCGCCACATCGACATGCGGCCGCAGCAGATCGCGGTCGTCACCGCCAACGAATTCGGCAAGGAGATCGCCATCGAGTACGGCGTTCGTTTCCGCGTCGAACCACTGACGCAGGACAACTACGCGGCCATTCTCGCGCGCGAACTCGGCCCCGGGGATTTCCTCGTCAACGCCTCCTTCGATGTCTCCAGCGTCGCCCTGATCGAGTGGTGCCAGCTGCATGGCGTGCTTTATATCGATGCCTGCATCGAGCCCTGGCCCGGCGGCCACACCGACAACTCGGTGCCCGCCAACCGCCGCTCCAACTACGCCTATCGCGAGGACGCGCTGGCGCTGCGCGGCAGGTATTCCGCAGGACCGACCTGCGTGCTCATGCACGGCGCCAATCCGGGCCTGGTGTCGCATCTGGTGAAGCAGGCGCTGCTAAACCTTGCCGGCGATATCGGCGTGGACGCCGGCACGCCGCGCAGCCGCGAGGATTGGGGGCGGCTTGCCGCAAAGCTGGAAGTAAAAGTGATCCACGTCTCCGAACGTGATCACCAGTTAAGCAAAGTGAGCAAAGGCAAGGACGAGTTCGTCAACACCTGGTCGAGCGAAGCGTTCTGCGGCGAGGCGCTGCAGCCGGCCGAACTCGGCTGGGGCACGCACGAGCGCAACTGGCCGCACGATGGGCGCGAATACGGTTTCGGCTGCGGCGCCGCGATCTACCTCGACCGGCCGGGCGTGGCCACGCACGTGCGCTCCTGGGCGCCGCACGAAGGAACCTTCCACGGCTGGTTGATTTCGCACGGCGAGGCGATTTCCATTCCCGACTATCTCAGCGTGCGCGAGAACGGCAAGGTCGTCTACCGGCCGACCTGCCACTACGCCTACCACCCATGCGACGACGCCGTGCTGTCGCTGCATGAATTCTCCGGCAACGGCTGGCGCTTCCCGCCACAGCAGCGCCTGCTGCGCGACGAGATCGATTCGGGCTTCGACGAACTGGGTGTGTTGCTGATGGGGCACAAGAAGGGCGCCTACTGGTACGGTTCACAGCTCAGCATCGAGGAAACACGCAAGCTGTGTCCCTACAACAACGCCACCAGCCTGCAGGTGAACGCCCCCTACATGGCGGCCATCGTCTGGGCGCTGCAGCACCCGCAGGCCGGCATCGTCGAGCCGGACGAGCTCGACTATCAGGCGCTGCTGGACATGTCCTCACCCTATCTCGGGAAACTCGTCGGCGTATACACCGACTGGACTCCGCTTGCTGGCCGCAGCAAGCTTTATCCGGAGGACATCGATGCCTCCGACCCCTGGCAGTTCCGCAACTTTCGCGTAAGCTGACCAGCCGGCGCCCTGCCCGCGCTGCGCGCAGGAGCGCGCGTTCACAAACCGGGTTCACCGTTCGCATGCCGGTTCAGCCGGACCATGCGCTTTCGCGGCAGGGGTTGATGTACGTCAAATCGACCAAGCTGCACTCGTTTAACATGCTGAAACAACCGCGTTCCACCATTATCGGCGGATCATTGCGGAAGCAAGGGAGCGAGGCAATCCAAAGCATAAACAGGGGTGTTATTGCGGCCGCCCAGGGGAGGGCGGACCGCGCATGGCATGTCGCCATTATCGAGGAAATGCGTTTCACCAAACCAAAAATATAGGCGCAATCCGAACGGCACAAAGCGACGACCACCAGCGTCTGCGCAAAACCGGAAGCAGTGCGCTGTTGTGGTTGAATCAGGATGGGGATGCCGTTTATCTAACCGAGGAATCGAAGGCCATGCGTGTTTCAAGATTTGCGATGTGGGTTATGGCTGGGCTCATTTGTACGGCGGGAGCAACCGTTATTTGGCCCGGGCCGGCAAATGCCGCGGACGCTTCCGGCAGCAAGCCGGCCGAGAAAGTCGTCGGAAACCCCGATAACGACCTGTGCCTGGGCTGCCATGGAACGGAAGGCTTCCAGATGCCGGGGCCGGACGGGAAGATGCGCGACCTGCATATTATCAAGGACAAGTTCGGCAACAGCGTCCACGGAAAGCGCCTGTGCACCGACTGCCACAAGGACATTACCGAAATTCCGCACAGGACCGGCGTGACGCGCAAGGTGAGCTGCGTCAACTGCCACGATGCCCTGTGGGCGAAGGCGCAGAAGGAGGGCAAGACCAAGTCCCCGGAGTACGCAAGACTGGGGATAGTGATCGAGATGATCAACCGGTACATGAATTCCATCCATGCGCGCCCCAGCCGGGCCGATCAGTCGCACACCAACGCGACCTGCTACAACTGCCACAATCCGCACTATGTCTACCCCCCCGGGACTCCGGAATACGCCGCGCGGCACCTGAACATACCGAATATCTGCGGCAAGTGCCATGTCAAGGAACGCGCGCTGTACGGGACCTCGATCCACGGAAAGCTCGTGCTGGAGGACAAGATCTCGGCCGCGCCCGTCTGCTCCAGTTGCCACAGTCCCCATGACATCGAAAGCCCGACAGAGAACGCAACCAAGCTCGCCATCACCCAGAACTGCGGAAACTGCCATCAGGAGCAACTGAAAACCTACCGCGAAACCTATCACGGTCAGGTCGAGAAGCTGGGTTACGCCTATACCGCCAAGTGCTTCAACTGCCACGGCAGCCACGCCATCCAGGCCGTCGACAATCCGAAATCGATGGTTTATCCGAGCAATCGCCTGCATACCTGCCAACAGTGCCATCGGAATGCAACGCCGGGGTTCGTCACCTTCGAACCGCACGGGACGCCCAGCGACTTCAGCCGCTATCCGTATATCTGGATCGCATCCAAATTCATGCTTATGCTGTTGCTGGGCACGTTTGCATTCTTCTGGACGCACACGGCGCTGTGGTTCTACCGCGAATATAAAGATCGCCAGGCGCGCAAGACGCGGCCGCATGTGCGCACCGATAAACTGCCGGAAGGGCTGGAAGGAAAACATTTCCGGCGCTTTCCGCTGCTGTGGCGGGCCGCCCACCTTACCTTCGCGGTGAGCCTGATGATTCTGGCGCTGACCGGCATGACGGTGCTCTACTCCGGCACCGCGTGGGCACCCGTCGTCGCTCGCGCCTTCGGCGGCCCGCAGGTAATGGCGATCGTACACCGCACCTGCGCGGTCATCTTCGCCAGCGTATTCATCGGTCACCTGATCTATGTGGTGCTGCGCCTGCGCAAGAGCTGGAGAACCTTCCAATGGTTCGGGCCCGACTCCCTGGTGCCGCGCTGGCAGGACCTGTGGGACATCCTCGCCATGTTCCAGTGGTTCTTCGGCCTCGGACCGCGTCCGGTGTTCGACCGCTGGACCTACTGGGAGAAGTTCGACTACTGGGCGCCGTTCTGGGGCGTGACGATCATCGGCATGACCGGTGTCATGCTCTGGTTCCCGACCGTGACCGCTTCCTTCCTGCCCGGCTGGGTGTTCAACGTGGCGACGATCTTCCACGGCGAGGAGGCGCTGCTGGCCGTCCTGTTCCTGTTCACCGTGCACTTCTTCAACAATCACTTCCGGCCGGATAAATTCCCGCTCGACGTGGTGATGTTCACCGGCTCGGTACCGCTGGAAGTGTTCCGGCACGAGCATACGGTGCAATACAAGCGTCTGGTCGAGACCGGTGAACTGTCGAAATATCTCGTGGACGAGCCGACACAGCCGATGACCTTGGGTTCGAAGATACTGGGCTTCTTCCTGATCACATTCGGTTTGACCCTGCTGGTCCTGGTGCTGACCGGATTCATCGGCCACCTGATGAGCTGACACATGCGAGCCCGCAACGCCCGGCGCAAGCACGCCGGACGTTGCGCACGCTTGGGGCCGGACTGTATTTTCGCTGGCTAACGGAATAGAATACGAGAGTATACGAGCGGGCCGGACGACGTCGGCTAAGGGTTGCTGCGTAAAGCCCGCGGACGTTCACACAAGCACGAAAGTCCACTGAGCCAATTAACTTCGAGATTACCGATGAAAAATTCGATTTTGGGCCTTGTCGCACTATCCGCACTCTCGGTGACGCTGATCGGGTGCACGAACAAAACGGCGCCGGCGCCTGACCAAGCGCAGGCGGGCAATGCCACCGCAGGCAAGGTCATCGCGCAACGCGATTGCAAGGCGTGCCATGGACTTGACGGCAAAGGTGCTGCTCCGGGAATTCCGAATCTGGCTGCGCAGCGGGAAGCCTATCTGTTCGATTCCCTGATGGAATACAAAGACGGCAAGCGTCCTCATGCCGCCATGACTTCCTGGAACATGAGCAAAAAGGATCTGCATGATCTGGCCGCCTACTACGCCAGCCTGCCTCCGGTCTCCAGCGCCTCCCCTAGCGACGTCAAGCACTCGTCCCCGTATGAAAAAGGAAAGGCGGAAGCCGCCGTCTGTGCCAAATGTCACGGTGAGGATGGCAACAGCAAGATTCCCGGCACACCCAGCCTGGCCGGCCAACAGCCGCACTATCTTATCGCCGCGATCCAGGAGTATCACCAAGGGGAACGCGCAAAGAATGCGATGGGAATAGATCTGAGCAATTTGGACAACCTCGATGTGGAGGACCTAGCGCTGTATTTCGCGTCGCAAACGCCGGTCAGGCGCGCCGCGCCGACCAAGGGCGATCCCGCCGCGGGCGAACCCACGAGCGCGATGTGCGCAGGCTGCCATGGCGTGCACGGCGTGAGCCTTGATTCCGAAACGCCCAGCCTCGCGGGTCAGGATGCCGAATACCTGGTGAAGGCGATCAAATCGTACCGGACGACGCGCAAAAACTGGGGTATGGAGCGTTATGTCGCCGGCTTAACCGACAAGGACATCGACAATATCGCCGCGTATTACGCGACGCAGCAACCCAAAGCGGCGGACACGGCGCCCTCGTCCACCGAGGAACTGGCGGCGAAATGCGATCGTTGCCATAACCAGCCCGCCAGCCCGACGATGGCCGCGCCGAAGCTGAAGGGACAGGACAAGGCATATCTGGTGATGGCTCTCCGGGCCTATCGCGACGGCAAGCGCGCGAGTTCGGCCATGCACGCGATGAGTTTCCCCTACAGCAATGCGATCATAGACAGCATCGCGACTTGGTATGCCAACCAGCCGGCGAAATAGGCCCTGGACCGGCGCCGGCGATCTTCGTCAAATGTAGCCGGCAAGGCGCATCCCAATCACGCCTGCGGCGCTTACGCGCCGCAGGCGTTTGCTTTTTCGGCTCCGTCGCGGGCCGCGTCCGATCCAGATTCGGCTGATTCGAGACGGCGATGGCAGTTGGCATCTAGCACATGAGCTCGACGGGGGCAATTTGCGATGCGGCGCAAGGTACGCTAGAGTTGGGGCGGAGGGACCTCAATCCTTCTTCTGGTACCGCCTGGTCAATCCGAACAAGCGCCAACAACGCTGCGACGCACCCACGCGCAGGCGCCTGCACGTTTGCACCTGGTTAAAGAGCGACGGCGACAAGCGTCGCGCTGCACCCCTCCCCTTGGCTTACTTCCCAATGCAGCGCCTGCGGTGAAGGTCAACCTATCCCTGCCGCAAAAGCCAAACAGCCCGGACGTTGCCGGGCTGCTGGTATCAGT
>CAZRMO010000017.1:18113-47252 GCA_964601155.1 uncultured Enterobacteriaceae bacterium | reverse complement strand
CGCGCCTCGGCCAGCAGCACGCTGTGACCGCTGCCCTCGAGTGCGAGAGCCAGCGCGGCGCCCACCGGCCCGCCGCCGGCGATCAGTATGTCTACGGTTTCAGGATTCATTGCCATACGCGGGCATGCCTGCGCTCAGTCCTTGCCCACCAGGGCTTCGATATCGGCGGCGCTCTTGGGTGTTGCCGCGGTAATCACTTCGCAGCCGCCATCGGTCACCAGCACGTCGTCCTCGATGCGCACGCCGATATTCCAGTAGGCTTTGGGCACATTCTCCGCCGGACGGATGTAGCAGCCGGGCTCCACCGTGAGCACCATGCCGGCTGCCAGCGGCCGCCACTTGTCGCCGATCTTGTATTCGCCGGCGTCATGCACGTCCAGCCCCAGCCAGTGGCCGGTGCGGTGCATGTAAAAGCGCTTGTAGTCGCCCGTTTCCAGCACCTGGTCCAGACTGCCCGGGCACAGGCCGAAATCGATCATGCCCTGCGCCAACACCCGCACTGCCGCCTCGTGCGGCACGTCCCAGGCGGCGCCAGGCCGGGTTGCGGCGATGGCGGCGGCTTGCGCCGCGAGCACCAGCTCATAGATGTCCTTCTGCGCGCCGCCGAATTTGCCGTTCACCGGAAAGCAGCGGGTGATGTCGGACGCATAGCCGTCGAGTTCGCAGCCGGCATCGATCAGCAGCAGCGCGCCATCGTCCAGATGCGCGCTGTTGTCGCTGTAATGCAGCACGCAGGCATTGGCGCCGCCGGCGACGATCGGCCAATAGGCGGGAAACTGGGCGCCGTGGCGGCGGAACTCGTACAGCAACTCGGCCTCGATTTCGTATTCCATTTTGCCGGGCCGGGTAGCGCGCATGGCGCGCACGTGCGCTTTGGCCGAGATTGCCGCGGCGCGTCGCATGAGTTCGAGCTCGTGTTCGTCCTTGAGTAGACGCATCTCGTCCAGCGCGCCGCGCACATCGTGGATGCGCTGCGGTGCGCTGACGCCGGTGCGGCTTTGCGCGCGCACCTGGTTCAGCCAGCGCATGATGCGCGCGTCCCAGTCTGCATCCATGCCCGGCGCGTAATGGAGCGCGGGCTGGTTGGCCATCAGCGCCGGCAGCTTTTCGTCGAGCTGGCCGACAGGATAGGCGGCGTCGACGCCGAAGGCCTCCCGCGCAGCCTCCGGGCCGAAGCGGAACCCGTCCCAGGTTTCGCGCTCCAGGTTCTTCTCGCGACAGAAGAGCACGCTCTGCGGTTCCGCTCCGGCGATCAGCACCAATACCGCTTCGGGCTCCTGAAAGCCGCAGAGGTAATAGAAATAACTGTCGAAGCGGTACAGGTACTCGCTGTCGCGGTTGCGCAGGCGCTCGGGCGCGGTCGGCACGATGGCGATGCCGCTTTGCATCTGCGCGAGCAGCGCGGCGCGGCGCTTGGCATAAATTTGAATATCGGTCATAGGGGGTCGGCGTTCGGCTGTTCAGGCGTGGATTGAATCAATTGTACAGTCTGGCGTACCTAGGCGCCGCCGCGCAAGGCCATATCCAAGGCCCGCAGACGCTCGGCGGTGCCGATGTCGTGCCAGCGGCCGCGGTAATGTTCGCCCGACACATGTTCCGCCGCCATTGCCTTGCGCAGCAGTGGCGCCAGCGCAAGCTTGGCCCCCGCTGTTATGCCGCCGAACAGCCGCGGCGAATAGACGCCGATGCCGCTGAAGGTGAGCAGGTGCCTGCCGGTTTCGTGCACACGTTCCGCCTCGAGGGCGAAGTCCCCGCGCGGATGCTGCGGCGGATTGTCCACCAGCACCAGATGCGCCAGGCGCTCGTGCAGATCCATGCCGGCGAACGCGGAAAAATCGTAATCGCTGTAAATGTCGGCGTTAACTACCACAAATGGCTCCGCGCCCAGCAGGGGTAGGGCGTGGGCGATGCCGCCGGCGGTCTCCAGCGCTTCCGACTCGGGCGAGTAGCGGATAGCCAGGCCGAAGCGCGAGCCGTCGCCGAGCGCGGCTTCGATCATGTGTCCGAGGTGGGCGTGATTGATCACGACCTCGCTGAAACCGGACCGCGCCAGCTTTTCCAGCTGCCATACGATCAGCGGCTTGCCGCCCACGGCGAGCAGCGACTTCGGCACCGTGTCGGTGAGGGGACGCATCCTTACGCCGCGTCCGGCGGCGAGAATCATCGCTTTCATGGAGACGCGTTTCCGCGCGCAGCCTGTCGGTTCTCGATCGCGTCGAGCAGACGCGCGAGCGGGGCGAGCGCTTTGTAGCGCGCGGCGACGGCGCGGATGTAGCCGATGAAGCGCGGCGCGTCCTCGACATAGCCGGCTTTGCCGTCGCGGTGCCGGATGCGCGCGAAAATGCCGAGCACCTTCAGATGCCGCTGCAGCCCCATCCATTCGAGATCGCGGTAGAAGTCGCCGAAGTCGGAACCGACCGGGAGTCCGGAGCGGCGCGCCTTGTCCCAGTAGCGCACGATCCAGTCGAGCGCGCGCTCCTCCTCCCAGCTGATGAACGCGTCGCGCACCAGCGACGCCAGGTCGTAGCTGACCGGACCGTACACGGCGTCCTGAAAATCGAGAATGCCCGGGTTGGGCGCACAGAGCATGAGATTGCGCGGCATGTAATCGCGGTGCACATAGACCGCGGGCTGTGCCAGGTTGCTTGCCAGAATCAGGGCGAACATGCTCTCCAGCTGTTCGCGCTGCTGCGGCGAGAGCGTCAGGCCGAGATGCCGCGCCAGGTACCAGTCGGGAAAAAGGTCGAGTTCGCGCCGCAGCAGCGCCGCGTCGTACGGCGGGAGCACGCCGGGCCGGCTGGCGAGCTGCCAGGTGACGAGGGCGTCGGTGGCGTCGCGAAAAAGGACGTCCGCGCCGGCGTCGTCCTGTTGCAGCGCGGAGAGATAGGTGGTGGCGCCAAGGTCGGTGAGCAGGAGAAAGCCCTGCTCCAGGTCCTGCTCCAGTACTTCCGGCGCGTTGAGGCCTGCTTGGCGCAGCAGCTCCGCGACCTGGATGAAAGGCCGGCAATCCTCCTGCTGCGGCGGCGCGTCCATGACAATGCGGCTCTCGCCGCGGTCGGCAAGGCTGAGGCGGAAATAGCGGCGGAAACTGGCGTCGGCGGACGCCGGTTCGATCTGCCATGTTTCTGCAGGGAAAATGGCCCCGAGCCAAGCCTCTAAGGCGCGTGTCCGCTCCGAAGACTTCATCGCAAAATGAGAGGATGCCTCCCCTCAGTTTCCCCTATCGTTGCCGTTGGAAAATCCATTTTGCGAGTCGTTCAAAACCTCTGTAGCGAAGCGATTGGAGATACCCTTCGGAGCGCCTCGCCCCGCGCTTCCCGAAGGCAGGGGCGATTTCGGCAATTTCAGCATGGCATCCAAGCGCTTTCCGATTGCCATTAACACGAAAGTGTGCGATTTTAGCATTCAAAAAACACACCCTTCCCTATTTCCACTGTGAAGTCGCCGATGCGCAAGTTCGCGCCCGTTTTGACCCTCTTGTTCTGTATCGCGGCGGCACAGGCGCAGGAGCCGCAGCTTCAGCCGCCGGGGCGCAAGCCGTTCGACAGGAGTGCGCCGGTTACGATCAGCGCGGACCAGATGGAGGGGTACGCCAATCAGGAGACCAGCGCCAGCGGCAACGCCGAACTGCACCAGGACAGCCTCAGCATCTATGCCGACCGACTGCGCTATTTTCACGCCACCGACGAAGTGGAGGCGACGGGCGGCGTGCGCCTCATCCGCGCCGGCGACCGCTTGAACGGCACCGGGCTGCGCCTGCGCGTGCACGACAACATCGGCCAGTTCGACCACGCCGAATACGAGTTCGAGCGGCCCAGCCACAGCGGGTTCGGGCCGGTGACTTCGCGCGGCACGGCCGACGTGATCAAGCTCGAAGGCAAGGACAAGTATCACCTGAAGAACGCGACGCTGACCACCTGCAGGCCGGGCGACAACGATTGGTACATGCAGGCGGGCGAACTGGACGTGGATATGGCGCGCAACCTGGGCGTGGCGCGCAAGGCCAAGCTGGTGTTCAAGGACATGCCGATCGCCTACTTGCCCTGGGTGGAATTCCCGCTGAACAACGAGCGCAAGACCGGCTTCCTGCCGCCCACCGTGGGCTACAGCGGCAAGAGCGGGATGGAAGCCAGCGTGCCGTTCTACGTCAACCTCGCGCCCAACCGCGATCTCACGCTCACGCCGCGCGAGCTCTCCAAGCGCGGGCTGCAGCTGGCCGTGGATTTCCGCTATCTCGATCGCAACTACAACGGCGAGGCCCGGATCGAGAATTTGTCCAACGATCGCGTGGCAAACCTCAACCGCTATGCCTTTACCCTCCAGCACAATCAGAAATTCAGCGACGACCTGAGCGGCACCCTGAGTATCAACAAGGTTTCCGACGACAATTATTTCCGCGACCTCGGGAGTAACATCAACATCACTTCGCAGACCGAGTTGCCGCGCGAAGGCGTTCTGAACTACCGCGGCGGCTGGTGGAGCGCGACTGCGCGGGTGCAGCGTTTCCAGACCCTGCAGGACCCGTCCAGCCCGATAGTCCCGCCTTACGACCGGCTACCGCAGCTCACGCTGAATGCGACGCGCCAGTACCTCGGCGGAGTGGATCTCGGCCTGGACAGCGAGTTTGTCGAATTCGATCGCGGCGGTTTTCCCGCCGCCGCCGGCGGCGGCAATACCAGCAACACCATCGGCAGCCGTCTCACCTTCTACCCCAGCGTGAGCCTGCCGCTGATAGCGCCGGGCGCTTATCTCACGCCCAAGCTGGGATTTAGCGACACCAGCTACAATCTTTCTGGCGCTCCGGCCGGCACCCCGAGCAGGATTCATCGGGCGCTGCCCATAGCCAGCCTGGACAGCGGCCTGACGTTCGAGCGCAATACCAATTTCAGAGGAGAGCAATTCCGCCAGACCCTGGAGCCGCGCCTTTATTACCTGTACGTGCCTTACCGTGACCAGAGCAAGATTCCCTTGTTCGATACCGGCCTCGCCGATTTCAACTATGCGCAGATCTTCTCCGAGAATATTTTCAACGGCGGCGACCGCATCGTCGACGCCAACCAAGTCACGCTCGCCGCGACTTCGCGCATGCTGTCGCCTAGCAGCGGCCAGGAGGTGCTCAAGGCCACGGTCGGGCAGGTCTACTATTTCAAAGCCCAGCAGGTGACGCTGAACGATAACGCTACGCCGACGCGCGCCAACAACACCTCGGATTTACTGGCCGCCTTGAGCGGACGCATTTCCCCTAACTGGACCCTGGACAGCGGCTTGTTGTATAACCAGCAGAACAATTATTTCGATCGCCTGAATCTGGGCGCGCGCTTCCAGCCCGAGTTCGGCAAGACGCTCAACCTCGGCTATCGCTTCACCCGCGGGATCCTGAATCAGGTCGACGTTTCGGCGCAATGGCCGCTGGGCGGTGGCTGGCACGGCGTAGGCCGCTACAACTACTCGCTGCGCGCGAACCGGCTGGTCGAAAGTCTGGGTGGTTTCGAATATAATGCTGGCTGCTGGATTGGCCGGTTCGTAATGCAGCGCTTTGCCTTGGCCACCGGGTCCTCGACTACCGCT
This sequence comes from uncultured Enterobacteriaceae bacterium, assembly GCA_964601155.1. Lineage (GTDB taxonomy): Bacteria > Pseudomonadota > Gammaproteobacteria > Burkholderiales > SG8-39 > 2-12-FULL-64-23. The sequence continues at coordinate 41,684 of CAZRMO010000017.1, read as the reverse complement.
GTGTTCGTGCAGCTGGAATTGAACGGTTTTTCGCGCATTGGGTCGAATCCACTGCAGATGCTGAAACGCGAGATCCCGGGTTATAGCAGTCTCGACCAAACCCGTCCCTAGTCACAACCATTTGATTTTTACGAGTAACCTTTAGATGCGATTCTCATTTTCGGCGGCGTTTGCGTGGCTTGCCGCTGCGGCGGCGGTTTTTGCTTGCAGCAGCGCCTGGGCGCAGAAGGCCCGCAGCCCGGTGGAGCTGGTGGATCGCATCGTCGCCGTGGTCAATAGCGACGTGATCACCAGCGGCGAGCTGGCGGAGCGGGTGAAAATGGTGACGCAGCAGCTGCGCCAGCAGGGCACGCCGCTGCCCGCGGCCGATCTGCTGCAAAAGCAGGTGCTGGAGCGCATGATCATGGATCGGCTGCAACTGCAGCTGGCTAAGGAGACCGGCCTGCGCGTGGACGATCTGCAACTGGATCGCACGGTCGAGAGGCTTGCCGAGCACAACAAGATGTCGCTGACCCAGTTCCGCCAGGCGATTGAGAGCGACGGAATCCCGTTCGACAAATTCCGCGAGGAAATACGCAACGAGATTCTACTGTCGCGGCTGCGCCAACGCGAGGTGGACGACCACATTGTCGTTACCGAAAACGAGGTCGACTATTTCCTCAGTCAGCAGGCCAAGTCGCCGGAAGGGTCGACCGAGTACAACTTGAGCCACATCGTGCTGCGGCTGCCCGAGCAGGCCAGTCCGGAACAGGTGAACCGGCAACGCGTCCGCGCCGAGGGGGTGCTCGCGCAGCTGCGCAAGGGCGCGGATTTTGCCAAGCTGGCCGTTGCCTTTTCGGACGCGCCGGACGCGCTGCAGGGCGGGGCCATGGGCTGGCACGCGCGCGATCGGCTGCCGGACCTGTATGCCAAGGCCCTCGACGGCATGAAGCCGGGTGAGGTGAGCGGCATCCTGCGCAGTCCGGCCGGATTCCATATACTCAAGCTGCTAGACCGGCGCGGTGGCGGCGGGCCGGTCCTGGTCGAGCAGACGCACGCGCGGCACATCCTGATAAAAACGAGCGAGATCGTGTCCGCGGCCGACGCCAAGCACAAGCTGGAGGTTTTGCGCGAACGCATTCTCCATGGCGCCGATTTCGCCGAACTCGCCAGGCTCAATTCCGACGATCCGTCCTCGGCCAATGGCGGCGATCTCGGCTGGATCTATCCCGGCGACACCGTGCCGGCTTTCGAGCACGAGATGAACAGCCTCAAGGTGGGCGAGATTAGCCAGCCTTTCGAAACGCCTTTCGGCTGGCATATCGTACAGGTGCTGGCGCGTCGCAAAGCTCCGGTATCGGGCGAACGCAAGCGCGCAGAGGCGCGCCTGATCCTGCGCGCGCGCAAAGCCGACGAAGCTTATCAGGATTGGTTGCGTCAGCTGCGCGATAGCGCATTCATTCAAATCCGGACCAACGACGACGAATAGCCGTCATTGGATCTTGGGCTCAAATGAGCAGGGAGTGAGAAGCACGAAGGGAAAGACGGTTCCCGCGCCGGTCATCGCGGTCACTTCCGGTGAGCCTGCCGGCATAGGACCGGACATCTGTCTCGCGCTGGCGGCGCAGCGCCCGGCTTGCCGCATCGTGGTCCTGGGCGATCGCGCGTTGCTCGCGGCGCGCGCCGCAGGATTCGGAATGAACGTGCGTTTGCGCGCATTCGATCCGGCGCAGGCGCCGGCGGCCGACGAGCTCGAAATGCTGCATCTGCCTCTCGCTGCGTCCGTCGCTGCGGGCAGCCTGAATCCTGCCAACAGTCCTTACGTGCTCGCCTTGCTCGATCGTGCCGTTGCCGGCTGTACCGAGGGCAGCTTCGCCGCGATGGTAACCGCGCCGGTGCACAAGGGCGTGATCAACGACGCCGGCGTTCCTTTTACCGGACATACCGAATATCTGGCGAGGCTGACTTCCACGCCGCGCGTCGTGATGATGCTCGCCGGCGGCGGATTGCGCGTGGCGCTCGCCACTACGCACTTGGCGCTCGCCGAGGTGGCGGGCGCGATCACGCGCGCGAGCCTGGAACAGACGCTGCGGATTCTGCATCGGGCGCTGCAGCAGCGTTTCGGCATAAGCGAGCCGCGCATTCTTGTCGCCGGGCTCAATCCGCACGCAGGCGAGGGCGGGCACCTCGGCCGCGAGGAAATCGATGTCATTTTCCCGGTGCTGGAGCGGCTGCGCCAGGAGGGCATGTGCCTGGAGGGACCGCTTCCCGCCGACACGCTGTTCACGCCGCAGGTGCTCGCGCGCGGAGACTGCGTGCTGGCGATGTACCACGACCAGGGACTGCCGGTGCTCAAGTATGCGAGTTTCGGCAAGGGCGTCAACGTCACGCTGGGCTTGCCGATCGTGCGCACCTCGGTCGATCACGGCACCGCGCTGGAATTGGCCGGAAGCGGCCGAGCCGACCCGGGCAGCCTGATTGCAGCGATCGAAATGGCGCTCGAGATGGTGCATGCAGCCGGGGTCACACCTGCGGTCTAGATGAAGCACATCCCGCGCAGGCGGTTTGGACAACACTTCCTCACCGATCAGGCAGTGATCGCCGACATCGTCGCCGAGATCCGGCCGCAAGCCGGCGATGCGATGGTGGAAATCGGCCCCGGGCTGGAGGCGCTCACCGCGCCGCTCGCTGCAGTGCTGCGCCATCTGCATGTGATCGAGATCGATCGCGATATCGTCGTGCGTCTGCAGCAAGCGTATCCTCCGGAGCGCCTGACTGTGCATGCCGGCGATGTGCTCGAATTCGATTTTTCCGCGCTGCCGTGCGAACTGCGCGTGGTCGGCAACCTGCCCTACAATATTTCCACGCCGCTGCTGTTCCATCTGGCGCGCTATGCCGAGCGCATACGCGACATGCATTTCATGCTGCAGAAAGAAGTGGTCGAGCGCATGGTGGCGACCCCGGGCGGCCGCGACTACGGCCGCCTGTCTGTGATGCTGCAATACCGCTTCGACATGGAACTGCTGCTCGAGGTTGCGCCGGGCGCCTTCTCGCCGCCGCCGCAGGTCGAATCGGCCGTGGTGCGCATGCGTCCGCGGCTGCAGGCGGAGTTGAAAGCCGAGAACGGGACGGTGCTGGAGCAAGTGGTGCGGCGCGCTTTTGCGCAACGGCGCAAGACTCTGCGCAATTCCCTCGCCGGGCTGCTCGCGGCCGGCGATTACGCCACGCTCGGAATCGCGCCCGGCCTGCGTGCCGAGAATCTCGCAGTAGCCGATTTTGTCGCTATAAGCAACTATCTGGAAAACAAGGAGAATTCTACGACGCGCTGATGTTCACAAAAACGCCCGCGACTGGCACAATAGGTGCGCTTAACGTGCGAGCTGCGTTTCCAATTCGGAGAAGGTTATATGGGCCTGCTAGATGACCTGAAAAAACAGGCAGACATGGTGAAAAGCCAGCAGCTTTCCGAGAAGGCGATTCTGGAGGAAAGCATCAAGCTGGTCGAGGCCAAGATGCATCAGACGTTCCTATATGTCGATGATCTCCTGAAGCAACTCGCCGTGCTCAAGCCGATCAACCCGACCGTATATTCGATACATGGCGTCGGCGATTTCCAGAACCTGGGGTTTGCCGAGTCGTTCATCAACTATCGCAAGAAGAAGATCGGCGACAAGGAATACTATGACTACATTACGATGTTCATCAAGTGGAGTTCGCCCGAGAACCTTATTGTCGAACGCGACATGCCCGCCGCAATCCAGAAAGTGACAGATGCCTTGTGGCGTTTCAGCCTCAAATTTACCGAAGAGAAAATCAAGAAACCGGGCGGCGGCTTCGAAAAAATGAAATTCATCGTGCCCAACAATGTCACCTGCGACATCACCATCAAGGCCGACCATGAAAACGCGCGGCTGGTGGTGAAGGGCAAGCACTTTTTCCGCCTGGGCGCGGACGAGCTGCACATTCCGGCGGCCGACATCGACGAGGCCTTGCTCGAAGAGTTCGCCCGGATGCTGATCGGGCAGGCCAACCGGCTGCGCAAGTATCGCGTCGCCGCGTTGTAGCGCAAACGCGCGAAACGCGGGGTCCCTGCGCAGTGGCGCGACGCGGCTAGGGTCCTGAGATGAAGCGCCTTCTGGCTGTGGACTGGGGCACGTCCTCGCTGCGCGGCGCCTGGATGGATGCCAGCGGACGCGTCCTGGAAGAACGGTCGTTCGACCGTGGCATCCTGACAGTGGCGGGCGGTGCATTCCCGCTGGTTTTCAAAGCCTGCTTTGGCGACTGGATGAACGCAGACGACGCTTTGTGTCTGATGTCCGGCATGGTCGGCAGCAGGCAGGGATGGCTGGAGGCACCCTATTGCGCCTGTCCGGCCGGGTTCGGGGAACTTGCCGCCAAGCTGGCATGGGTGGAGCCCGGCCGCGTGGCGATCGTGCCGGGGCTTTCTTGCGAACACGACGGTCTTCCTGAAGCCAGGCGTTTGCGGCGCATTCCAGACGTCATGCGCGGTGAGGAAACGCAGGTATTCGGCGCCCTGCGCTTGCTCGGCTTGCGCGAAGCCCTGGTGGTGCTGCCCGGTACGCACAGTAAATGGGTGCGGGTGCAAGCCGGTCGTATCGAGTCGTTTTCCACTTACATGACGGGCGAATTTTTTGCGCTGCTGCGCCAGCACTCGATCTTGTCGCGCACCCTTCCCCTAGGCGATGGTGCATTCGACGCGGAGGCTTTCGAGCAGGGGGTGACACTGGCGCTACGCAGCAACAGCCTGCTGCAAACCGCCTTTAGCGCACGCACGCTGTCTTTGTTCGATCGCCTGCCTGGTGCCGCCTTGCCCAGTTATCTGTCCGGGCTGGTGATCGGCGAAGAATTGCGAGCACAGACCTGGCAGGCCAAGGTCGACGTGGTCATTATCGGTTCCGAGGCATTGACGCAGCGCTACCAAACCGCATTGGCGCTGCGCGGCGTACCGGCGCAGCGGATGGGCTCCGAGGCAGGCTGGGGTGGTCTATGGGCTATCGCTGAAACACTCTAACTGCTCAGCGAGTTCAGGAGCTGTGCTGAATTAGCTCGATCTTATAGCCGTCCGGATCCTGAACGAAGGCGATGACCGTGCGCGCCGTAGCGAAGAGCAGGGGCCCCGCTTGCGGGGATGCGACCGCGAAGGCACGCGTCAGCACGGATCAACCATGCTGGATCAGTTCGATCTTATAGCCGTCCGGATCCTGAACGAAGGCGATGACCGTGCGCGCCGTAGCGAAGAGCAGGGGCCCCGCTTGCGGGGATGCGACCGCGAAGGCACGCGTCAGCACGGATCAACCATGCTGGATCAGTTCGATCTTATAGCCGTCCGGATCCTGAACGAAGGCGATGACCGTGCTGCCGCCCTTGACCGGTCCGGCTTCACGGGTGACGGTGCCACCCTTCGCTTTGACCGTTTCACAGGCTTTGTAGGCGTCGGGCACTTCGACCGCCAGATGCCCGAATGCGTTGCCCATGTCGTAGCTGTCCACGCCGTAGTTGTAGGTGAGCTCGATCACGGCATTTGCGTCTTCGGTGCCGTAGCCGACGAAGGCGAGCGTGTATTTCTGCTCAGGCCGGTCCGTGGTGCGCAAAAGTTTCATGCCCATGACCTCGGTGTAGAACTTCAGCGAACGTTCCATGTTCCCCACGCGCAGCATCGTATGCAAAATTCTCATGTCGCTTCCTCCTATAGCTACGTTGAACAAGGGGGCGGCGCCCCCTTGTAGATTCCCCAAACCAGACGAAGCTCTGATTGCATCGCAAGTTCAAGCAGAGCTTCGCTACAGGATTGGCAGCCGGTGGTTGCAGTTGCGCAGCTCACTGCGCGCCGCCCGGTAATCCGGGTAGAGGCCGCCGACCACCGCCCAGAAGCGCGCCGAGTGATTCATTTCGCGCAAATGCGCCAGTTCGTGCGCGACCACGTAATCGATCAGGCGCAGTGGCAAGTGTATCAAACGCCAGTTGAGGCGCACGCGACCGTCCTCCCGGCACAGGCCCCACTGCGTGCGCGCACTGGACAGAGTCAGCGTCGGCATTGGCACGCCGAGGCTGGCTGCGTACAGCGCGAGGCGCTCGCGCATCAGTGCGCGCGCATGCTCCTTTATCCATGCGATGCCGCGCTTTCTCAGCGCCGCCGGTTCGCCGTGGGGCTCAAGGCCGATGCCGAGACGTCCGTTCTCCAGTTTGATGCCGCGCTGGCCGGGGAGAAGTTCGATCGCGACCGGCACTCCCACCAGGCTTATGGTCGCGCCATCGCTCCAGTTCACCACCTGCGGCTTGGGCGCGGCGCGCCATTCCGACAGTTTTTGCAGCACCCAGCGCGCTTTTTCGCGGATGAAGGCCTCGACCTCGGCGATCGGCGTATGCCCGGGGGCAGCCACGCGCAGGCCATGGTCGTCGATTACGATGCCGATCGAGCGGCGGCGGGCGCGACGGTAGCGGTAGGTGACGATTTCAGTACCGAGCTGGATGTAGCGCAGCGTGCCCGCCGGCGCCGCCACCGGCGGCACCGCGAGCGGCAGCTCAAGCTGCATTTGCGCGCTCCGTCTTCACCAGCATCTCAACCTGGCCCTCGATCCAGTCCTCGACATTGCTCATCAGTTGCTCCGGCGTAAGGCCTGCGCTGTCCATGGATTTGCCGATCACCACGGTCACCTTGCCCGGGCGCTTGAGAAAGGAATTGCGCGGCCAAAGCAGGCCGGCGTTATGCGCGACCGGGAGCACGCGCGCGCCGGTTTGCTTAGCGACATGCGCGCCGCCGAGTTTGTACTTGCCGCGCCTGCCGACGGGAATCCGGGTCCCTTCCGGGTAGATCATGATGCAGAAACCCTGGGCCAGGCGTTCCTTGCCGATTTCGACCGTGCGCCGCAGGGCATTCTTGCGGTCGGCGCGATTGATGAAAATCGGGTTGAACAGCGCCAGTCCCCAGCCGAGGAAGGGCAGCCAGGCGAGCTCGCGTTTCATCACATAGACATGAGGCGGAAAGATCCCGGAATAGGCCAGCGTCTCCCAAGCGGAGGAGTGCTTGGACAGGATCACCACCGGCTCGGCCGGAATGTTCTCGCGACCGTGGACCTCGTAGCGGATGCCGAGCACATAGATCGCCAGCCACGCGGCGAGGCGCGGCCAGCCGGCAATGACTTTCCAGCGCGGGATGCGCGGCAGCCAGGCGACGCACATCACCAGCACCCAATAGGGAACGACGATGACAACCAGCAGGACGTAGTAGATGAAGGCGCGCAGGTAGTTCATGCCGCAAGCGCCATGGCAGCGGCGGCCAGGTCTTTGTAGATCACGGTGCCTTCGGGCAACTCGCCCGACTTGAGGGTCTCTTCGCCTTTGCCGGTCAGCACCAGCACGGGCCGGGCGCCCGCCGCGCTCGCCGCCTGCAGGTCGCGCAACGAATCGCCGATCGCCGCCACCCCGGCCAGCGGGAGCTTGAATCGCTCGGCGATCTCCAGCAGCATGCCCGGCTGCGGCTTGCGGCAGGCGCAGCCGGCGTCCTGCGTGTGCGGGCAGAAGAACACCGCGTCGATGCGGCCGCCGAGCTGGTTCACCGCCTTGTGCATCTTGTCGTGCATGGCATTGAGCGTGGCCATGTCGAACAAGCCCCGCCCCAGGCCGGCCTGGTTGGTGGCGACCACTACGCGAAAGCCCGCTTGGGTGAGGCGCGCGATCGCCTCCAGGCTGCCAGGGATCGGCGTCCATTCCTCCGGGCTTTTGATGTATTGGTCGCTATCGAGGTTGATAACGCCGTCGCGGTCGAGCACAACGAGCTTCATAAAGCGAGTTGTCCTAAGGCGAGTTTCATTTGGCGGCTTGTCCTTTGGCGAGCGTCATGCGGCAAGCTTGGAGATGTCGGCGACGCGGTTCATTTCGTCGCGCAGGTCCTTGAGCAGTGCAAGGCGGTTCCTGCGTACTGCCTGATCATCCGCCATCACCATGACTGATTCGAAAAAGGCGTCGACTGGGGATTTCAATGCCGCGAACGCTTTCAGATAGCCGGTATAGTCGCCTGCCTGAAATAGCGGCGTCGCCTTCGCCGATGCCTTGCTTAAGGCGTCGAACAAATCGCGCTCTGCAGGTTCCTTCAGCACATCCGGTTGAGCCTTGCCGAACGACTCGCCCTTTGCTTGCGCCTGTTTCAGGATGTTGGCCACGCGCTTGTTCGCTGCGGCAAGGCTCGCAGCTTCGGGAAGGCCGGCGAACGCACGTACGGCAGCAAGCTGCAGCGGTACCTGGTCGAACCGCGTCGGATGCATGCACAGCACTGCTTCGATCTCGTTCGCGGTGTATCCGGCCTCGCGCAAATAGCTGCGCAAACGTTCAAGTACGAAGATCTGAAGATTCGTATGGGCCTGCCCGACCATGCCGTGTGAAAATATCGAGAACGCTTCAGCGACGAGATCGAACAGTGATAACTTCAGCCCGCATTCGACCAGTATCCGGATCACGCCGAGGGCGTGGCGCCTGAGCGCGAAAGGGTCTTTGTCGCCGCTCGGCTGTTGACCTATGCCGAACATGCCTGCCAGGGTCTCCAACTTATCGGCCAGAGCGACGGCCAGCGCGATGTCGTTCTCCGGCAGCGCGTCGCCGGCAAAACGCGGACGGTAGTGTTGCTCGATCGCGGCGGCCACTTGGGGCGGCTCGCCGTCGGCCAGCGCGTAATAACGTCCCATGATGCCCTGCAGTTCTGGAAACTCACCGACCATGCTGGTGACCAAGTCGGCCTTGGCCAGCCAGGCAGCGCGTTCGGCAAGCGCCGGGTCGGCGCCGATTGCGCGGGCTATTTTTCCCGCGAGCAATTGAACGCGCTCAACGCGCTCCAACTGACTGCCCAGTTTGTTGTGATAGACGATGTTGCCGAGTTGGGGCACGCGCGCTTCCAGGCGGGTCTTCTTGTCGGTCTCGAAGAAAAAGCGCGCGTCGGCCAGGCGCGGGCGCACCACGCGATTGTTGCCATCGACGACGTTCTGCGGCTCCGCCAGCCGCATGTTGCTCACGATGAGAAAGCGGTTGGTCAGCTTGCCGGCGCCATCAAATAGGGGAAAGTACTTCTGGTTGGTGCGCATGGTGAGCACCAGGCATTCCTGCGGCACGACGAGAAATTCGGGCTCGAACTCCCCCGCGTATACCGACGGAAGCTCGACCAGCGCGGCAACCTCGTCGAGCAAAGGCGCGACGTCTTCCTCCGGGCCCAGCGATGCGCCCAAAGCGGCGGCTTGCGCGCGCAGCAGGCGCTCAGTTTCGGCACGGCGCGCGTCAAAGGAGGCGATCACCTTCCCGTGCGCTGCGAGCGCCTCCTCGTAAGCGTCAGCGGCATCCACGGTAATATCCTTCACGCCCTGAAAGCGATGGCCGTGGGTGACGCGGCCTGCAGCTAGGCCCAGGACCGAGACCGACACTACGTCGGCACCGTGCAGCGCGACGAGCCCGTGAACCGGTCGAACGAACTGCACCGTCGTTTCCCCGTCTGCGAGTTGATAAGTCATCAGCTTCGGAATGGGCAGCCGGGCGATCGCTTCTTCGAGGGCCAGCTGCAAGGCCGCGGCGAGCGGCATGCCGGGTACGATCTGGTGCAGGAATACGTACTCCATGCCGCCCTCGGAGCGGCGCTCGATGTTTGCGCTCACATCGACATGCGCAGGATATCCCTCCTTTTGCAGTCTCTTGAGCAGGGCTGGTGTCGGCTTTCCGGTCGCATCGAGAGCGACTGTCGCCGGCATCAGCTTTTTGGTTTGCTCCCGGTCGAACGATTTTTCCAGCACTGCCGTCAAGTGAACGGCCAGGCGGCGCGGCGTGCAATAGGCCTTGCGCTGATGGCCCTGTTCGAGCAGGCCGCGTTCGGCCAGCCCTGAAGCGATTCCCTGCGCGAAGGCATCGCCCAAGGCCTTCAAGGCCTTGGGCGGCAGTTCTTCGGTGAACAGTTCGACGAGCAGGCTCGCGCTCATGCCGGCGCAACGCTTTTGTTTCGATACATGGGAAAGCCGAGACGCTCGCGCGAATCGTAGTAGGCCTGCGCGACGGCCTTGGCCAGGTTGCGAATGCGCCCGATATAGGCGGCGCGCTCGGTGACCGAGATCGCGCCGCGTGCATCCAGCAGGTTGAAGGTGTGCGCGGTCTTGAGCACCATTTCGTAGGCGGGCAGCGCGAGCTCCGCTTGCATCAGGCACTTCGCCTCGGCCTCGTAATCGGTGAAATGCCGAAACAACATCTCTGCATTGGATTGTTCGAAATTGTAAGTCGACTGCTCCACTTCATTCTGGTGATAGACGTCGCGGTAGGTCACGCCCGGCGTCCACACCAGGTCGAATACGTTCTCGACGCCTTGCAGGTACATCGCCAGCCGCTCGAGGCCGTAGGTGATCTCGCCGGTGATCGGCTTGCAATTGATGCCGCCGACCTGCTGAAAATAAGTGAACTGCGTCACTTCCATGCCGTTCAACCAGACTTCCCAGCCCAAACCCCAGGCGCCCAGCGTCGGGTTCTCCCAGTCGTCCTCGACGAAGCGCACATCGTTTTGCTGCAGATCGAGACCGATCGCAGCGAGCGAATCGAGATAGAGGTCGATGATCTCCGGCGGCGAGGGCTTGAGCACCACCTGGTACTGGTAGTAGTGCTGCAGACGGTTGGGATTGTCGCCGTAGCGGCCGTCCTTGGGGCGGCGCGAAGGTTGGACGTAGGCCGCGCGCCAGGGCTCGGGGCCGAGGGCGCGCAGGAAGGTGGCGGTGTGCGAGGTGCCGGCGCCGACTTCCATGTCGTAGGGCTGCAACAGCGCGCAGCCCTGCCGGTCCCAATAGGACTGCAGCCTGAGGATAAGTTCCTGGAAAGTGGGCACGGTTTGCCGATACTTGGAAAGCCGCAATTTTACCGTCTTTCCGCAGCCCGAGAAACGAAAACAAGGGCGCTGCCGCCGCAGCCGCGCCCGCGCACCGGCGGCACGAAATTGTGCCTCCGCCGAACATGATATAAATAGGGCATGCGCTTCAGCCATCTGATCCAGATCAACGATCCGTTCAATCCCCTGATCGATCCTCTGTCGCGCGAACAGCTGTGGCGCGGCCTGGTGCTGCGCGCCGAGAACCCCTTGCTGTTTGTCCTGGCGCTGGACCGGTTTGAAATCGTCGAGCGCGGGGAAAACGCGCTCTCGCGCGTGCTGCAGTTCGGCGAGCTGAGGCTGCGCGACCGCGTCAGCTTCAGCCCCATGCAACAGGTGCGCTACGAAATCGAAGCGGCGCAGAACTCGCCTGCTGCTACCCTGGCGATGACCATCGAGGAACCCGAGCCGGGTCAGCTGTTCGTGCGTTTCGACTACGAGACCTTGCCCGGCGGCGCGATGGCGCCGCTAGATGACTTCTACAGCAGTTTCGCGAAACAGGCCTACGTCGAAGCCGATATCGACACGATCAGCACCATCCGCAGGCTGGTGGCGCAAGAGGATGGGCGGGACTGAAGCGCGCCGCGTGCGGATGCGGCCGGGGAAGAGCGCAAGGTCAGCGCTCAGTCAGTGAACCGCACCGCTCGATTGCGGCCCTGCTCCTTGGCGGTGTACATGGCGCGGTCGGCGCGCCCCTGAAGGGCGTCTATGCTGCGGCCGTCTTCGGGGAAGCTCGCGAGGCCTATGCTGACGCTGGTGTCGATGCGCTTGCCGTTGAATTCGAGCGGCGTGCTCGCCACCGTTTTGATAATCCGCTGCGCCACCTCCAACGCCCTGGCCGCCGGTGCCTCCGGCAACAGCGCCAGGAATTCGTCACCGCCATAGCGCGCCAGCACGTCGGTGTGGCGCAGTTCGGTCTCGATGCACTTGGCCACCAGTTTCAGCAGCTGGTTCCCGGCCTCGTGACCGTGCAGATCGTTGACCGACTTGAGGCTGTCCGAGTCGATCATCAGCAGGCTCGCGGGGCGGTTGTAGCGCACCGTCTGGTCGAACAGCCGGCCGGCGACGATGGCAAAGCCGCGCATGTTATAGATGCGGGTGAGATCGTCGGTTTCCGACAGCAGTCGCGCCCGGTTGAGGCCGAAACGGATGTCGGCGGAGAACATGGCGGTGATATAGGCGACGAGCAGCATCGGCGCAAACTGTGCCACCATCCGGCCGACATAAGCCAGCGAAAACAGCCCGTCTGCGGGGGTGTCTCCTCCGAGCAGGACGAAGCAGGCGCCGATCAGCGCCATTTCGAACATGGTGGTGAGTTTGCCCAGCGTGAGTGCGCTGGTGATGATGACCAGCAGGTAGGTGTTGAGCAGAGGGCTGGCGAGCCTGCCCGTGTACCACAGCGTCCAGGTGATGAACAGCACCATCGCAAAGGTTTCGATGGCGATCTTCACTTTCGATTCGGGCTTGTAGAAATTGGTGTAGCGAAAGCCCATGACAAACGCGGCGTAGAAGAACAGGCCGGCAGAAATCGCCGCGTCGTCCGCGGCCGCAGGTCCGCCGAACACCTGGTACAGCAACACCAGGATAAGGAGCAGCCACTCGATCTCGGCGACGGTGCGCGAAGTGCCGCGCAGCTCCTCCTGCTCTACGCTCAGTATCTCAGCGGGTTTGGAGTCCACACTTTTCCCTTGTTCTGCGAGCGGACTGCGGTCGTGGTAGCTGCCGCGCGATGCTGATTATAGCGCGACTAGCGGAGAGTTCCCGGTCGGGAGAGGCAGCTCATTCCTTCTGCTCCCGCCAGAAATCCAGTTTCTCCTGCACCACACGGTCCGAGTAGATGAAAATCACCGCATCGCTCGATGCCGCATGTTCGTGCACGACCCAGCTCGGGGCGACGAAGATGTCGTGCGGGCCCCAGTCGAAGGTCTCGCCGCCGATTCTGCTCGAGCCCGTTCCCTCGACCACGGTGAACACGGCACTGTCGGTCGAGCGGTAGGGCGCCGTGCTGAAACCCTTCGGAATCAGCTGCATCCAGGTGGACATCGTCGGCATGGCCCAGCCGCCGTTGACCGGGTTGATGTACTTCATCTTGTAGGCATGCCAGGCGTCGGCGGCGCGAAAGCGCGTGAGCCGGTCGAGCGCTTCGCGCGTGCGGCTGTAGGGATAGTTGAAAATCGGCGAAGTCTGTGTAGCGTATTTCTGATCGACCGGCAGCAGATTGTGGCCCGCTTCGGCGGCAGCAGCGCCTTCCGGGCGGTCCAGCGGGTGCACCTTTCCCGGGTAGCCTTCGCGAAAGCTTGCGCACATCAGGTTGACGATGTGCATGTCGAGGCCGTCGAGCCAGACCATGGGCGCGTCGCCTTCGTTGCCGTGGTCGTGCCAGGTCATGGACGGGGTGATCACGAAATCGCCCGGTTCCATCATCGTGCGCTCGCCCGCAACCGCGGTGTAGGCGTTGTGGCCTTCGATGATGAAGCGCAGCGCCGAGGCCGTGTGCTTGTGCGCGGGGGCGATCTCGCCCGGCAGGATGATCTGCAGCCCGGCAAACAGGCTCTGCGTGATGCGCGACTCCCCCGGCAGCCCCGGATTCTCCAGCACCATGACGCGGCGCTCGGCTTCTTCCGCGCTGATCAGCTTGCACGCCTCCATCAGGTAGGGGCGCACCTCGGCGTAGCGCCACAGGGCCGGCACGCAGCGCGGCGCCGGCTGATCCGTGACCAGGCCGTGCAGCACGCGCCACAGCGGCGCGAGTCCGCAGCTGCGGGCGCGCTCGTAAAAATCCATGCGGCCCGGCTCGGCTGCGAGGTCGACGCTGGCAACGATGCCGGCGAGGGCGCCGGCATGGTCGTGGACGCTGCTGTCGGATTTCATCCCCGCCTCCCGTGGTTCGGCTGTTTTACGTCGGTGCTTCATCGCCGCTGCTTGCATGATAGCCCAGCTGCGCAGCCGTGGCGATGTGGCGCCGGAAGGCGCGATATTGGGCTATGATGGACGCAGCCGACTGCTTCGGGAAATCCATGGAATCTTATCTGGTCTGGCTCATTGCCGGATTCGTACTGGTCATCGCCGAACTGGTCACCGGCACGTTTTTCCTTCTGGTACTGGGCGTCGCTGCGTTCGCCGGCTCGGTCACGGCCTGGTTCGGCCTCGGGTTTTGGGTGGAGGCCTCATGTGCAGCGGTGATCGCGGTCGGTGGCGTGTTCTGGGTGCGGCAGCAGCGCAAGGCGATGCAGCGGCCCGACATGGCGTCGCTCGACGTAGGTCAGGCGGTCACGCTCGAATCCTGGGTGAATCGCGAGCAGGGCGCAGCCCGGGTGAAATATCGCAACACCCAGTGGGACGCAGAGGTCGAAGGCGAGCGCGAGTTCGAGCACGGTCAAGTGCTGTTCATCAGCGCGGTGGACGGCAATACGCTCAGGGTGTCGAAGATTAAACCCTGAACCCGTTTTCAAATCCTTAAGCAGAGAGAATCCACATGTTCCCGAAGTTGATCGCCGTTCTGATCGCCACCATCGCCATGTCGCAGTTCCCGGGTACGCGTGGCTACACCGTTCCATTCCTCATTCTTGCGCTCGCAATCGTGTTCGTTATTGAGGGCGTGCGCATCGTGCCGCAGCAAAGTGCCTGGGTGATCGAGCGCATGGGAAAATTCCACGCCATTTTGCAGCCCGGGATGAACGTCATCGTGCCGTTCGTTGACCGCGTCGCCTATACGCATTCGCTGAAGGAGGTGCCGCTGGATGTGCCCGAGCAGGTGTGCATCAGCCGCGACAACACCCAGCTGTCGGTGGACGGCGTCATCTATTTCCAGGTGACCGACCCGCGCTTGGCGTCCTACGGCTCATCCAATTACATCAATGCGATTACCCAGCTCGCGCAAACGGCGCTGCGCAGCGAAATCGGCAAGATGGAACTGGACAAGACCTTCGAGAGCCGCGACGAAATGAACCGCCAGGTGGTGTCGGTGCTGGACGAGGCCGGCCGCTCCTGGGGGGTGAAGGTGCTGCGCTATGAAATCAAGAACATCACCCCGCCGGAGACCATCCTGCGCGCGATGCAGGCGCAAATCACGGCAGAGCGCGAGAAACGCGCGCTGATTGCCAAGTCTGAAGGCCAGAAGCAGCAGGAGATCAATATCGCCGAGGGCGAAAAGCAGGCCGCCATCCTCACCTCCGAGGGTGCCAAGGCCGCGGTGATCAACAAGGCGCAGGGCGACGCTACCTCGATTCGGCTGATCGCCGAGGCGACCGCGGCCGCGGTGACCGCGGTGGCCGAGTCGCTCGCCAAAGAGGGCGGGCAGCAGGCGGCCAACCTGAAAGTCGCCGAGCAGTACGTCAATGCCTTCGGCGCCCTGGCCAAGACCAACAACACCCTTATCGTTCCCGGCAACATGGGTGACCTGGCCACGATGATCACTTCGGCGATGACCATGCTCGATCGCACCAAGGCAGCCCAGGCCAAGCCGGCCTGATCTGCCGCGGTTGTCGATCGGCGCTGAAAGAAATGTCGGAGGCCGTTTCGGGATTTGCGCGACGGCCTCGGCCTCAGCGCTTCTTCTTGGCCTTTTGTTGGAGCAATTCGCTCTTTTTCTTGAGCAGCTCGGCGAATCTGCTTTTGGCGACGAGCAGCACATAGTCCTTTAGGGTTTTCTCGCGCGCTACGCGTTGATCGAGCCGGCTCATTTCCGCGGCAAAGGACTTCTTGCGCGCGGCCGTGGCGGCGGGTTTTTCACCCTTGCGTTGCTCGAACTCCCGCTTGGGCGTGCCTTCGATTTCCACGCGCAGCGGATAGCGATCGATCGCGAGGCGACCGATGTGCAGGATGTAGGTGAGCCCGTCGAACGTCGTCGCGGTGACCACCGTCGGGTGATCGAAACCGTAGGCTTGCGCGTTGCCGCCGGTCGCGACATCGTCGATCGCGACGTTGGCGAGGTCGTCGGCGGCCGCGTTGGCCTTGGATGCGTCCAGCCGTGCGCCGCGCGCGCCCTGCGCGAGCTTCCAGGACGCGCCGACGGCGCTGCGCTCGATCTTGTAACCCCCGCCGTCGGCAAGCTTCACCGAGAGGGTTTTGAGACGATGGACGGCGAAGCCGGCCTTGGAGACCCAGTCTGCGCTCAAGGCGCTCACCAACTGCAGCGGATCGGAAACCACGAATACCTGCTTCGGATTGTCCGGCAACATGACGTAGCGTCCGTCGGCCGGCGCATTCGCGGAACTGCCGGTCGGCGTGCTCTTGTAGTACTTCTTGCCGATCAGCAACTCGGCAAGCGTGTGGCCATCAGCCGCTTTGAACGTCAGCGCCGTTGCCAATCCTGCCGAATCCGGCGCGGCTTTGGCGGGATCGAGAAGATCGAAACGCGCGCGGTCCTTGGCGCCGATCGGCTCGACCTGGCCCACTTTGAGCTCGATGGCCTTCACCACGAGGTCCCTGACTTTGTTCAAGTCCGCAGCGAATCCGTTCTTCTCTGCCAGAATCCAGCGCTGGTCCTTTTTCATCAGAGTGAGCGTCGCTTTCGGTTCGCGGATCACGATGCTCGCCACTTGGCTCGCCTCGAGCTTCTTGAGCAGCGGCTGGCCCAGTTGCGCGGCGAGCGCCGGCTGTGCGGATTCCTCGCGCTGGCGCGTGAACAGCGCCGCGGCGCCGACGATAAGAGCGAGCAAAACAAGGATGCCTGCGTAGCGTTTGTTCATATTGCGCCCCCTGTTTTGGCGATGCGCGCGCGGCGCCGCCGCAAACCTGCGAATGCGAGCCCGAACAGGGTCACCAGCAGCGGCATGGCGGCGATGTTCACCACCTTGGTCCAGAACTGCAGCGCATCGACATCCTGGCGCAGGGTCTTGCGCACCTCTTTGAGTTTGTGGCGCGTTTCCAGCACGCGTTTGCGGAAGTGATCGAGTTCGGTCTGCTGCGCAGGCGACAGAATTTGCGCGGATTTCGCGCCGGTGGACGGACTGCGCAGCAGGCGCAACTTCTGGTTGGTCTGCTGTAATTCATCCTGCAGCGCCTTGATCTGACCCAAGTACCGCTTCTGCGCCTCTGCTTCCATTTGACGCACTACGATGAGCGGGCGGAAGCTCGAAGCGCGGCTGCGCAGGCTGGTCAAATCGTAGGCGGAGGAAAGCTGGTCCACCAGGCCCTGCACGAATGCCAGGTTGCCGTTGGAGGGCACCACCACCTTCCGGCCGAAGATGTTCTCCACATCGACCGCCGCGCCGTCGGCAAGCATATCGGCGTCGCCTACCAGCACCACTGAATTGTCGGCGGCGGATTGCTTCAATTGCGGCGTGTTAGCGGCCGCACTCTCGCTCTTCCCGGCAGCGGGAGGCGGTCCCGCTGGAAACGCCGTCTTGAACTTGCCCGAAAGGCGTAAGGCCAGCGGCATGCTCTTGCCCGCCGGCTTAAAATCCCTGGTGGCCGCATTACCGGACAGGGATGCGGCGCTGGCGTCCACCAGCATCGAATTGGGCGAACTCCTGGCCAGCACGGTCGCCTTCAGGCCGGAAGCCAGCTTGCTCACGTCGAATGCGCCGCCGAAGGCGTAGAGCAGGGTGTGGATCTGGTTGGTCGCGACGTCGTTCTTGTCGAGCGCGGTCTTGTTCAGTGTCAGCACCGCGGGCGTGTAGTGCTGGCCCGTGCCCGAGGCGTAGTCCAGGTCCGCGACCACTTTGCCCGGGTACATTTTTACGCCCCAGGCCTTGAACAGCGCCGGCAGGCTGGAGCTGCTGGGCTCTCCCGGCAGTTGCGGCATCATCGGGTTGGGGCGCCGGTCGAAGAACATGTACGGGTCGACAAAGGCGATCAGCCTGCCGCCGCGCAGCACGAACTGGTCGAGCGCGTACTCGGTCTGCTGCGAGATGTCGCGCGGATGGATCAGCAGCAGCACCTTGATGTTCTTGCCGATCGACTTGGCGCTCATGGCGACCGATTCGACCTTGTAGTCGTCTTCGAGCTCGCTCGCCAGCGCCCAGGGCTGGTTCGGCTGACGCGTCATGTAATTCATCGTTCCGCCGAGGACCGGCAGCGCGCTCATGACGCCGATCGTCGGCTTGTGCGGATTGGCGACGCTGGCTATCGCTCGTATCAAATCGTATTCGAGCAATTGCTCGCGCTGCGGCGAGAGCGCGGCGATGGTCTGCTTGCGGTCGAGCTGTGAAACGGTCAGGCCGAGGTAGAACTGCCCGCCCGAGGGCAGGGTCTGCGGCTCGATGCCGTCGAGTTGCGCCGCGTCTTCCTCGTCGGAATCCGGTGTCGGATTGTATTTTTCGACGATGAGCTTGCCGCCCGCGGCTGATTTGAACTCGTGCACCATGTCCTGGACGCGCTGCGCAAAGCCGCGCAGCGGCAGCGGCATCGCATCCTCGCCCTTCGATATGTACAGGCGCAGCGTTACCGGTGCATCGAGCTTCTTCAGAATGGCCCTGGTCGCCGGCGATAGCGTGTAGATGTGGCCCTGGGTCAGGTCCGCCCGCAGCGTCAGCGGCGAAGCGAGATAGTTCACAGCCACCAGCAGGAAGAACAACGCCGCCAGGCCGGCAGCCGAATAGAGGAAGGTTTCGTATTTTTTCATCTGTCTTACCCGGCGCGGTGATTGCGGAGGATTACCGAGGTCGCGAACAGCGCGAATCCGAGCACCGAAACGAAATAGAGGACGTCACGCAGATCGATCACGCCCTTCTCGAAGTTGCTGAAGTGGGTCACCACCGAAAACGCGGCCACCGCGTCGACCAGCGTCGGACTCGCCCAGCGCGTGAGCATGTCTATGACCGGATTGAAACCGGCAAGGGTCAGGAACAGGCACAACACCACCGACAGAATGAAGGCGATGACCTGGTTTCGGGTTATCGCCGAGGTCATGCAAGTGATCGCGAGATAGGCGCCCGCAAGGAACAGGCTGCCGACGTAGCCGCCGAGAATCTGGCCGTTGTCCGGGTTGCCGAGCACGTTCACCGTGATCACGACCGGGAAGGTCAGGGCGAGCGCCAGCGCGAGAAAAATCCAGGAAGCGAGGAATTTGGCGAGAATGGCCTCCCACGGGTTTACCGGCAAGGTGAGCAGCAGTTCCATCGTGCCCGAGCGGCGTTCTTCCGACCAAACGCGCATGCCGATCGCAGGCACCAGCACCAGATAGAGCCAGGGGTGCCAGGCGAAGAACGAGGTCAGCGACGCTTCGCCGCGTGCAAAAAAATTGCCGACGCTGAAGGTGAAGAACCCGGTCAGCAGTAGAAAGATGACCAGGAAGACATAGGCCACCGGCGAGGCGAAGTAACTTCCGAGTTCGCGTTTGACGATGGTGCGAATGTTGGCAATGCTGCTGTTCATGGCTGTAGACCTCAGACTCCATTACAAAAAAATCGACTCCGCGCGATTCGGCGCAATGCGGCGTTCGCGGTGTTGCGCCCGACGCCGTGAAATGCCGCGCCCGCGTGACTACCCAGTTGCCGCGCCCAGAGCCTATGCA
The DNA here is from genome assembly GCA_964601155.1 of uncultured Enterobacteriaceae bacterium. Taxonomy (GTDB): domain Bacteria; phylum Pseudomonadota; class Gammaproteobacteria; order Burkholderiales; family SG8-39; genus 2-12-FULL-64-23. The sequence continues at coordinate 22,350 of CAZRMO010000017.1, read as the reverse complement.
GGCGTTTGCGTGTCGCGCGCTGCGGCTACCGTGTCGGCGGTGTCCGGGAGCGTGATACGACGGAACACCTCGTCGAGATGACCTTCCTCGGTGCGTAAGGTCTCGATGTTCCAGCCCTCCTGGCGCACCAATTCCATGATGGAGCGCACCAGCGCGACCGAGTCCGTTTTTTCCTTCGGATAGATGCGCAGGCTGCATCCTTCCAGAGGCTGTATCCGTCCGGCGGCAGGCAGCGCCGCGAGCTTGTTCGCGTCCGCCCCCGGCGCGGCAATCGTGACCGCGCCGGCGAGTTCGGACATGTTCTTGAGTTCCGCCGGGGTGCCGTTGGCAACGATACGGCCGCGGTCGATGATGATTGCGCGGCTGCAGGCCGCGTCGACCTCCTCGAGGATGTGCGTAGAGAAAATCACCGCCTTGGTCTTGCCCATTTCGCGGATCAGACTCCTCACCTCGTATTTCTGATTCGGGTCGAGGCCGTCGGTGGGTTCATCCATGACGAGCACGTCCGGATCGTGTATCAGCGCCTGCGCCAAACAGGTCCTGTGCTTGTAGCCCTTCGAGAGCGTGTCGATCTGCTGGTGCAGCACCGACGTCAGGAAACACAGCTCGACCACGCGCTGCACAGCCCGCTTCTTCTCTTCGCCGCGCATCCCGCGCATTTCCGCGGCAAAACAGAGGAAATCGTGCACCGACATGTCGGGGTAGCAGGCTGCGTTCTCGGGAAGGTAGCCCATCAGTCGCTTCGCCTGGAGCGGCGACTGCGCTACGTCGTAATCGCCTACGCTTATGCGGCCGCCTCCGGACGGGAGAAACCCGGTGATCATGCGCATGGTGGTCGATTTGCCGGCCCCGTTGGGGCCGAGGAAGCCGAGCACTTCGCCGCGCTCGACGCTGAAAGTCACGCCGTCGACGGCTTTGTTGAGACCGAAGGACTTGCTAAGATTTTCGATATGTATCATGAAATTACCATGTTTTTGTTGGAACGCTTTTGCGGCGACGCGCCGCGCATCACGGCGCCGGCAAAAACCGGCGCTGCTGCGCCAGCACCTTCCACCCGCTCCGCTTTTGAGCGGCCGCCGCGGCACAAGTTCAATTTTCGTGCGTGCGCGTTGTCGGTCCGCTGCTGAAATTTGCCGCCGCACCGGCGCAGAGGCCGCAGTTGTCGGGTAGCGCCGCGCGCATGCAATCCGTCGCGTGTTGCGCGGCGCCGCGAGCCGGTCCCAAGGCGCATCCGGGGCGCAGCGCCGCGCGCCTAATCGCTCCCCATCTGCGGGAGCGGAAACAGATCGCTCAGCGCCGCGCGAGCGTGCGCTCGGTGCGGGCGGCAAGCTGGCCGAAGAGTGCGCCCAGGGCGGCGGCGGCGAGCAGCACCCACAGCGCGGCCCCCCAGTTGTGTGCATCCGACACCACCGCCGCGATCAGCGGCGGACCGAAGAAGGGGCCGAGCTGCGCCACCTGCACCGTCAGTCCCTGGATGCTGCTGATCTGGCTCGCGTCGCGCGCGTAGACCTGCGACCCCGACAGCACCGCTGCGGGAATGGTTCCCCCCGCGAACATGAACAGCATGACCAGGATAGAGCGCAGCGCATCGTCCAGGACGGAAGAGAAAATGCCGCATGCGCACGCCGCCATGACGAAAAAAGTCAGACTGATCACGTGGCCGCGCGGCGCGGCGCGGTGGACCAGCCAGCTGCCGAGCAGGTTGCCGCCGACATTGACGCCGACCACCAATGCCGTGAGCAGCGCGGCAGCCGTGACCGAAGCGCCGCGTTCCTGCACCAGGAACGTCGGCAGCCAGACCATCAACGCGTAGAACATCAGCGTGTAGCAGCCGAATGCCAGCGCGAGCCACCAGGGTCCGGGCTGGCGCAGCGCGCGGACCACGTCTGCGAGCGTGTGCGCGGCGCCTCGGCGCGCGATGCCGTAGGCGCGGCGCGACCGCTGCAGCGCCGCCATGCATACGAAGGTCAGCAGCACGATCACCAGCCAGAAGCCGCGCCAGCCGATGAAACCCAGCAGGACCGGGCTCGCCAGCATGGTCAGGCTGGCGCCGAAGGGCAGGTAGATGCTCCACAGCCCCAACGTCAGGTTGAATTGTCGCGGCGCGCTCGCCGCGACGATCAGCGTCGGCGCCGAGACCGCAATGGCGATGAAACCCGCGCCTTCGACGATGCGCGAAGCGAACAGCATGGTCGCGCCGGTCGCCGCCGCGCCCATGAGCCCGCCCAGCGCCAGGGCGACGAGCCCGGCAAAGCAGCAGCGCAATGCGCCGAGGCGGGCGGCGAGTGCGCCGAAGAACACCGCGGTGGTGACCGCCAGCGTGTTGAATGTCGAGTTGACCCAGCCTGCGGCGACCAGCGACAGGCGGAACTCTTCGCGCAGCAGCGGAATCGACGGTGGCAGCTTACCGACGTAGGCGGCGGCGACGATACCGGCGGCGATGGCGGCCCAGACGGCGGGCCAATTGGTGCGTGGGGTGCGTGTTGGCAAGGGTTTATTGTCGCAAGTCAAATTGCCCTGATACCCCGGAGCGTACACTAAGCACGATGACTCCCTTACGGGCGCATTGCTCCGCGCCCGATCCTATCAAAAGTTCTTTCCCGGAGAGTTTGCCATGGCCATGATGAACGCACAGCAATATCGCGACAGCCTTGCGAAGCGCAAGCCGCTCAAGGTGTACCTGGACGGAAAACTTCTCGCCGATCCGCTCGAACATCCGTACATCAAGACCTCCATGAACACCGTGGCCCTCACCTACGAACTGGCGCAGGATCCGGAGCACAAGCATCTTATGACTGCCAAGTCCGCGCTCAGCGGCGAAACCATCAACCGCTTCTGCCATTTGCATCAGAGCACGGATGACCTGATCAACAAGGTGCGCATGCAGCGCTTGCTCGGGCAGCGCTGCGGCACCTGCTTCCAGCGCTGCGTCGGCCTCGATGCCCTGAACGCCGTATTCGCCGTCACATTCGACATGGACCGCAAGCTCGGGACCCAATACCACGCGCGCTTCAGGAAATTCGCCCTCGCGATGGAGCAGAACGACTGGATCGTCGACGGCGCCATGACCGACGTCAAGGGCGACCGCAGCAAGCGGCCCGCCGAGCAGCAGGACAAGGATATGTACCTGCGCGTGGTCGAGCGCCGCGCGGACGGCGTCGTCATCCGCGGCGCCAAGGCGCACCAGACCGGGTCGGTCAATTCGCACCGGGTGCTGGTCATGCCCACCGCCTCGCTCAAGCCGGACGAGAAGGACTATGCCATCGTCTGTGCGTTGCCCTCGGACGCGGAGGGCATCACCTACATCTACGGCCGCCAGTCCTGCGACGAGCGCAAGCTTGGCGGCGGCGAAGCTTCCGACATCGATTCGGGCAGCCCGACCTACGGCGGGCAGGAGGCGCTGATGATATTCGACGACGTCTTCGTTCCCAAGGACATGGTCTTCATGAACGGCGAAACCGAGTTCGCCGGCGCGCTGGTCGACCTGTTCGCGAGCTACCACCGCCAGAGCTACGGCGGATGCAAGGTCGGCAACGGCGACGTTGCCATCGGCGCTGCCGCCTCGATTGCCGAATACAACGGCGTCGCCAAGGCATCGCACATCAAGGACAAGATCGTCGAGATGAACCATCTCAACGAAACGCTGTTCGCCTGCGGCATCGCCTGCTCGGCCAATGGCGGCAAGCTCGCCGCCGGCAATTATTTCGTCGATGCGCTGCTCGCCAACGTGTGCAAGCAGAACGTGACGCGCATGCCCTATGCGATCGCGCGCATCCTGCAGGACATCGCCGGCGGCCTGATGGTCACGCTGCCCTCGGCCAAGGACTGGCTCAATCCGCAGACCGCCGCAATATTGAAGAAGTACCTTGCCGGCGCCGACGGCATGAGCACTTACGAGCGCGTGCGCATGCTGCGCCTGATCGAGAACCTCACCATGGGGCGCGGCGCAGTGGCCTACCTCACCGAGTCCATGCACGGCGCAGGCTCGCCCCAGGCGCAGCGCGTGCTCATCAGCCGGCTGGCGAACGTCGAGGAAAAGAAGGTGTACGCGAAAAGCCTCGCGCTCAACAACAGCGTCGAGACGGTGGAGGCGGCCATAAACGCGGGGCTGAAAAAACTTCGCGCACCCGTGAAAGCGGGTTCGGCGGCGGAGCTGGCGACGGCCAAATAATATCTGCGCTCGCGACTGACCGAGCCTGGACTAAGCCATGTAGTCCAAGCGCGGTTCGGCGATGAA
>CAZRMO010000017.1:0-18013 GCA_964601155.1 uncultured Enterobacteriaceae bacterium | reverse complement strand
CGCCGAAACGGACGATTGATTCGTCAGAATGAGCTCTAGTTGTGTGACTTTTTCACGGTTGGCCAATTGGAAATTCGGCATAGTGTTCATTCCTCGAAAGAGGCGCGAACGTTTCGGGCGCGCCGCAAGCTAAGGAATGTTCCGATCATGCTCAATGGATATGAACCCGCAAATAAACGCGCAAAGGCGCTTTCGGTCGCGCTGCGCGAACGCGACGAAAGGACATCTGCCCACTGCAATCGAGTGGTCGATTTGGCTGTCGAGCTGGGAAGGAAGCGCGGTCTGGCCGAGTCGGAGCTGGAATTGCTCGGGCTTTCAGCGGAATTCCATGACGTGGGGAAAATCGGTATTCCGGATAGCGTCTTGCTGAAACCTGGCGAGCTTTCTGGCAGTGAACGAGACATCGTGAAAAGCCACGCTGAAATCGGTCAGCGTATCGTCTTGGAAATTGACATAGCAAACATTCAAACGGTGGGACTAGCGGTGCGACACCACCATGAACGATACGACGGCAGGGGGTATCCGGACGGCCTTGAGGGTGACGACATTCCTCTGTTTGCTCGAATAATCGCGCTGGCGGACACCTATGACTCAATGGCTGGTGGGCGAACATACCGCAAGGCCATGCCCCACCGGCAAATCATGGAGTTGCTCGCCCTCGAACGCGGTCGTCAACACGATGCCAGCCTTTTTTCGGACTTCGAGAGCATCATCGAGCGCAGCGAGCACCGGGCCAGAACCAACTCATTGGTTCACGAAACTCGGGCGGCCCTAGCTTCTAGCTGCCGGCACTGAGTACGTTTGCCCAGCAGCGGTCACATGAACGCGAAGGTTCGAGCCCTACTTGGCTCGCCGACCAAGTCTCGAACAATTCCAAAAACGGAGGGAGCCCAATAAGCGGTCGGGGTCGCATCGGGACGGTGGCGACTATCTGCCCGAGCGCCCGGTTCGGTGCTGCTTGCCTACACTAAATCAGGTCGCTTTTCGGTAATGCCGCGGCGAATGAAGGTGGCGCTGAGCAAGCAGAACCGAATGCCGGCTCAGCGCTGCTGGTGCAGATAGGCGAGCAGTTCGGCGAGCCTTCGCCCGGCCTCGGCCTTAACCTTGTCCGCATCCTTGCCGCTCCAGTCGTAGAAGCCCTTACCGGTCTTGATGCCGAGGTGTCCGGCCTCGTACAAATCCTGCAAGGCCCGCCGCGGCTTATCGCCGTGGTGCAGCACCGGCACCAGCGCGCGCTGCGCCAGCGCATGGGTATCAAGGCCGCTGATGTCCTTTTGCTCGATCAGCCCGGTGATGCACATGCGCGGCGCGAGCATCTCGCGCGCGCAGCGGTCGATTTCCTCCGCAGTGGCTATGCCCTCGTCGATAAGGTAATAGGCCTCGTGCAGGATGGCGTGCTGCAGGCGGTTGATCAGCAGTCCGGGCACGGCGCGCTTCAGGCGCACCGCGCTCCTGCCGGCTGCTTCGAGCAGGCGCACCGCGGTGTCCACCGCGGCCGGTTCGGTCGCTTTGACCGGCGCGACTTCGACGATGGTGTTTACGTCCGCGGGCATGAAGTAATGGATGCCGAGAAAGCGTTGGGGGTGTTTGAGCGGCTGCGCCAGCGCCTCCAGGTCCAGCGCCGAGGTGTTGGAGGCAAGCACCGGCGCTCCGGCGTAGGCTGCTTCGATCGCGGCGTAGCAAGCGAACTTCGGTTCCATTTCCTCCGGCACCGATTCGATCACCAGCAGCGGCGCGCGCGGCGGCAGTTGGTCGAGCACGGCGACGCGCGGGTCGACGCCGCCGACCTGCGCCGCATTGCGCGAGTAAATGGCGCAGGAAATGCCGGCAGCCGCAAAGCCCTTGGCAATGCCGCGGCCCATGACGCCGGAACCGACGACCAGGATTTCAGGCTGATTCATTGCGCAATCTTTTCATTTTGACAAAATGGATGGCACGAGCCGCCAGTTACGCAGCAAGGGCTAGTCTTCCGTGCCGGTGCCCGCGATGTCCTTATTTTCCGCGAAAGGTTCTCGGGTGAGGCGCTCCCCGCTGCGCGAGCTGACAAGGAAGAACGCCACCACGGCGGCGGAAATGCCGACCAGCGCGAGCGCGAAGAAGTTGAACCGCAGGATGTGGAAATGCGCCGAGTTCATCCACACCATCAGCACGGCGATGATAGGCCAGGGAAGCCAATGAAGCGGTTTGCCGAGGAATATCTCCCTGAGCTTCATGGCTTGCCCACCGCCGGCGCGAGGGCCGCGCGCAAGCGAATGCGCATCAGGTAGATGCCGACCACGCAGGCGGCGCCTACGATAGTCACGGCGAAGCCGGAGAGCCCCATGAAGCGGTACTGCGGCGGGTAGAGCAGCAGGATTGCGGAAATCAGCAGCGCGCTGCGCGTCACCCAGCCGAGCCGGCCGTGTAGCCAGCCCTCGATGGCCGCGGACAGCGCCCAGACACCCGCCAGGGCGGTAACCGCGGAGAAAGCGGTCAGCCAGAGGGGGCCCACGAACAAAAGCGACGGATTGTAGACGAAGATGAACGGCACCAGGAATTTCGTAATGCCGACCTTGGATGCCTCGAATGCGGTGCCCATGGGCGGGCTGCCCGCGATCGCCGCGGCAGCAAAAGCCGCGAGCGCCACCGGCGGCGTAATCGAAGACACCACGCCGAAATAGAAAGCGAACAGGTGCGCCGCGATCGGCTCGACGTGCATGGCCACGAGCGCGGGAATGATCAGCGCAGCCACGGTGATATACACGGCGGTCGTGGTGAGGCCCATCCCCAGCACAATCGAAGCCACGGCAGTCAGGGCGAGCAGGGCCAGCAGGTTGCCGCCGGACAGGTCGATCACCGACTGGGTGAATTTCAGCCCGATGCCGGAAACGAACACCGATCCGATGATGATGCCGGCGCAAGCGCAGGCGATGGTTACGGGTATCGTGCTGCGCACGCCTTCTTCCAGCGCGGCAAACAGGTCCACCGAGCTCATGCGCGTGCTCGCGTCGAAGAAGCTCAATCCAACCACGGTGATGATCGCCCAGAATCCCGCCATCATCGCGCTGAAGCCCATCGACAGCAGCACGATCAGGACCACCAGCGGCAGCAGCAGATGCCAGCCGCGTTTGAGGACCTCGACGAAGCTGGGCAGCTTGTCCCGCGGAATCTTTTGCAATCCGTGCTTTTCCGCCTCCAGGTGGACCATGAAGTAAATGGTCGCGTAATACAGAAAGGCGGGAAGGGTTGCGGCGACGATAACGGTGAGCAGGTTTACGTGCAGAAATTCCGCGATGATGAACGCTGCGGCGCCCATGATCGGCGGCGTGATCTGGCCGCCCGAGGATGCGCATGCCTCCACCGCGGCCGCGAACCGCGGCCGGTAGCCGAGCTGTTTCATCAGCGGGATGGTGAATGAGCCCGTGGTGACCACGTTGGCGACGGCAGAGCCGGACACCGTTCCCATCATCGCGCTGGCCACGACCGCGCCTTTGGCGGGCCCGCCGGTCCTATGCCCGGTGAGCGAGATCGCCAGATCGATGAAAAAGCGTCCCGCGCCGGAACGGATCAACAAGGCACCGAAAATGATGAATAGAACAATGTAGGTGGCCACCACCATCAGCGGAATGCCGAAGATCCCGTCGGCGCGCATGAAGATGACGTCCACGTACTTGTGCAGCGAGGTCGGCGGACCGTACAGAAAGCCGAAAAAGTGGTTCGAAAAAAGACTTTGCAGCACGAAAAAAGAGGTCACGCCTACCATCGCCCAACCGACCGCGCGTCGCGTAGCCTCCATCACCAGCAGGATGTAGGCTATGCCGACCCACAGGTCCGTCTGCGTGATGTCGCCGCCGCGCATGTTGAAGGCGTCGACGTTCCACAGCGTGTACACCTGCACGAACAGGCCGAAGCCGACAAGCAGCAGGTCCGTCACGAAGCCCGCGAGCCGCAATCCATTGCGCCTGCCGCCCGGCAGCAGCAGGGGTTCGCGGTGGGACTTCCTGAACAAGGGATTAAGCAGCAGCGTCAGCACCAGCATGACCGTCAGATGCGTGCCGCGGAACGAGCGCGTCTCCGGGGTGCCGTAGACGGCCGCGTACAGGTGGAATAATGCCAGCGCGATCGCCAGCACTGCCGCAACGGCCGCAATTACAACCGGCAGCCGGAACTGGCGGTCGCGCAGCACCGTCTCGAGCAGCGAGATTTCCCTGATCTCGTGATACTCGAGACGGCTTTGCGCCGGCGCAGCTTCAGCCATGACGGCGCCTATTGGTTAGCAAATAAATGTCCCTCAGAGCCAGAGGCTGTGCGCCCGGGCGCTACATGTGCTGCGTAACGCCGAGCTCCTTGTAGCAACGCGCGGCACCGGGGTGCACCGGAATGGCGGCGGCGGACAAGGCATCGGCCAGCTTCACGTCGTTCCAGGTCTTCTTCACGGCGGCGAAGGTGTCGTGCTCCTTCCAGAACACCTTGCACATCTTGTACACCAGGTCCTCGGGCAGATCGGCGCGGACCACCATCACCGTTGCCGTCGCCAGCGTCGGGACGTCTGCTGTCATGCCTTCGTAGGTTCCCTTCGGGATCTTGGTGGCGATGACGCCCGGGTTGTTTGCGATGATGCCCTTCATCTTGTCGGAATCGATGCCGATGAAGCGGATTCCGGGCTTGAAGTTCAGGTCGATGTAAGAGGCCTGGGGCATGGAGGTGACGGCGATGAACACATCGATATGGCCATCCTTCATGAGCGCCACGGAGTCGTTGTAGTCGACGTGATTCACCGTCCCGCCGGCCTGCCGGATCTTGTCGAAGCTTAGGTCATAGGCCTTGAGCACCGTCTCCGCGAATGCCGTTCCGGTCCACCCCGTTTTTCCCGGGCTGATGTTCTTGCCCAGAAAGTCGTTGATCGAGTGTATGCTGGAATTCCGCGGCACGGCGATCTGCACGATGCCCGGGTACAAGGTGGCGAAGAAGGCGATGTTCTTGTAGGGGTGGTCGAACTTGCCGCGCCCGACGTAGCCGTTGTAGGCGGTATGGCCGTAGCTCCAGCCGATCTCAGCGTTGCCCTGGCTCACGTCCTTGATGTTGCCGACGCCCCCACCGGGGCCATTCGACGTGGCAATGCCGCCGACTTCCTTTTGCATGACCTGCATAATCTTCGCGCCGAGCGGGTACCAGCTGCCGCCGGCCGGCCCGGAAACCATGCGCACGAAAGTTTGTGCGCTGGCTATTGGCGCCGTGAGCATAAAACTTGCAGCGATCGACAAGATTGTCACGATTTTCTTCATGGAGCCCTCCTTGAGCTTTTGTGTTGAAACTTGTTTGCAGTAATCTTGAAGCTATTCCCCTGAATATATCTGCAAGCCGTTTCAGTCTAGCCCGTCTTGTACGTGGCGTAAAGGGTTTACCCGCATCAGGACACGCAGGCAGATTGGGGTGCCTCGGTCAGGTGTCGCGCCGCGTCACGGGGGAGGCGCGCGTTCATCGTCGTCGAGGCGGCCCACATCGCGCTCCACGCGCGACTCTCCCTCGATCACGATGCCCCCGCTTTCGCGCGCAGCGCGACGGATTGCGCGCGTGCGCCACCAGAACCAGCCCCAGATAATGAGCGCCGCCGCCGCGGCGATCGCAAGGATCACCGACGCAAAGATGAACGCCGAGACGAATAAAGCGACGCCCAACGCCGCGCCGATGACTCGCTGCGCGAGGTTCCGCGGATTCAAGCCGGACCCACCGGCGTCAGCACCGGCTTGCCTGCGAAATGCGCGCGCAGGTTGTCCACGGTAAGATCGCCCATCGCCTTGCGTGTCTCGTTCGTGGCGCTGCCCACGTGCGGCTGCAGCACCACCTGGTCCAGCGCGAACAGCGCCTCGGGCACGCGCGGCTCGTCTTCGAATACGTCCAGGCCTGCGGCACCCAGCTTGCCGTCGGCGAGCGCCTTGACCAAGGCCGCTTCGTCCACCACCGAACCGCGCGCGACGTTGATCAGCGTGCCCTCGGGACCCAGGGCGGCCAGCACCTCGGCGTTGACGATGTGATGCGTCGCCGCTCCGCCAGGGCATATCACCATCAGCACGTCGCAGTCGCGCGCCATGTCCACGAGCTTGGGATAGAACTTGTAGGAAACGCCGGCCTGCGGCGTGCGCCCGTGATAGGCGATGTGCATGCCGAAGGCTTCGGCGCGCTTGGCGATGGCTTTGCCGATTCTGCCGTAGCCGAGTATGCCCATGGTCCTGCCGCCCACCTTCTGCGCGAGCGGCAGCGCGCCCTTGAGCCAACTTCCGGCGCGCACGAAGCGGTCGCCGAGGCTGATGCGGCGCATCGTCGCGATGGTCAGGCCCATGGCGAGGTCGGCGACGCACTCGTTGAGCACATCCGGCGTATTGGTGACGATGACGCCGCGCTGCCTCGCCGCTTCGAGATCGACCGAGTCGACCCCGACGCCGAAGTTGGAGATGATCTCGAGCTTCGGCAGCGCGTCCATCAGCTTGGCATCGGCGCCGTAGCTGCCGCTGGTCTGGAGCGCGCGCATGCGGCCGCTGACTTCCTTTACGAGCGCGGCCGGGTCTTTCGCCTGCCACAGCTTGTGCACGGTGAAGTCGCGCTCCATCGACGCGTACGAAGGCGCGTAGAACGGTCCGACCGACAGGATTTCATCGCTTTTCATGATTTGAACTTGGCGCGCAGTTTCTCGGATTCGCGCGCGAGCAGGCCGACGTCGGCGCCGACGGCGACGAACAGGCAGCCGGCTTCGAGGTAGCGGCGCGCGTCGGCCTCGACCGGGGCGAGAATGCCCGGGGCTTTGCCCGCTTTGCGTATGCGTTTGACCGCATCGTCGATCGCCTTCTGCACTTCGGGATGCGGGATATTGCCGAGGTGGCCCAATCCCGCGGACAGGTCGGCGGGGCCGATAAACACGCCGTCGACGCCGTCGGTGTTCGCGATCGCATCGAGATTGTCCAGACCCAGCCGCGTCTCTACCTGCACCAGCACGCACAGTTCCTCTTCGACGCGCTTGAAGTAGTCCTTGACCCGGCCAAAGCGCGAGGCGCGCGTGGTGCCGGCCACGCCGCGCACGCCGCGCGGCGGATAGCGCGTATAGGCCACGGCGTTCGCGGCTTCCTCGGGCGTCTGCACGTAGGGGATCAGCAGGGTCTGCACGCCGACGTCGAGAAAGCGCTTGATGAGGACCATGTCGTTCCACGCCGGGCGCACGATCGCGCTGGTCGGATAGGCCGAGGCCGCCTGCAGCTGAGTGACCACGTTCTCCAGGTCGTTGGGCGAGTGCTCGGTGTCGAGCAGCAGCCAGTCGAACCCTGAGCCGGCGATGACTTCCACGCTGTAATGCGACGACAGGCTGGACCACAGCCCGATCTGCGGCTTGCCCGCTTTCATGCCGCGCTTGAATTGATTGACTGGCAGTTCCATGTTTTCTCCGAGAGATGCTGGGTGTAAGGAGCACGCCCGGCAGAAATACTGCTGGGCGGATGATTTAGGGGGAGCGCAAAGGGATGTTTCCCATCGCTTCCTTAAATGCTATCAGAAGTCGCAGCCGCGCTGGCGCAGCAGCTCGTCGACCCAGCGGCGGTCGGCCTTGCCGCCGGCGATCGCCTTGAGCGTCGCGGTTTCCTTGGCGAGCTGCGCCTTGGCCAGGGTCAGAATTTCGGCGGCGTGTTCCTGTGGCACTGCGACCACGCCGTCGGCGTCGCCGACGATGATGTCGCCGGGGTTCACCACCATTCCATCCAGGGCGATCGGCGCGTTGATCTCGCCCGGCCCGTTCTTGTACGGGCCGCGGTGGGTGACGCCGCAGGCGTACACCGGAAAGCGCCTGGCGCGGATCTCGGCCGCATCGCGGATCGCGCCGTAGATGACCATTCCGGCCACCCCGCGCTTCTCGGCGAGGCTGGACATGATGTCGCCGATGATGGCAGTGGTCAGCACGCCGCCGGCATCGACCACGATGACGTCGCCCGGCGCGGCAATATCGATTGCCTTATGCACCATGAGGTTGTCGCCGGGCGCGACCTTGACCGTAAGCGCCGGGCCGCAGAGTTTGCCGCCTTTGTGCATAGGGCGCAGCGCAGCGCCGCCGGCGGCGAGGCGGTTCATGTTGTCCGACAGGTGCGCGGTCACCATCGCCGCGAGCGCTTTGACCAGGCGCTTGGGCGGACGCGCCGGCATGGGCAGGATGCGAAAACCGATATTGGGCATGATGGAACTCCGGTTAAAGTCCGATCGGCAGGCCGGGCCGGCCGTATCGTCGCGAATGGCTGGCCGCGCTTACAGCGGCGAGAACGAAGTCGAGCGCAGAATGCGGTTTTCCATGTGCTGCATGTAGCCCGTTTCGGTGTTCATCTTGAGGTAGGCCTGCCATTCGGGGTCCTGCTGCATCGCGTTGCGCTTTGCCTCGCGCTCGGCCTGATCTGCGTAGGCCCACAGGTGAACCACCTGATTGAGCGGCCCGACCTCGGTGGTGGTGAATACCACCGGCTTGCCGATGTAGCGCAACTGGATCGGATAGGCATGCTTCTCGTACATTGCTAGCCAGGCGTTCTGCATGCCGGGTTTGAAGGTGTAGATGCGCAGGTCGAAAATCATGGCGGCTCCTGGATGCGAATGGTGGGAATTACAGTGCAGTCAATGCGGCTTTGAAGCGGAACAAACCGTGAGTTTGAGTTTTTCAGCATGATACCAGTCATCAAGTGGGCCGGCATGGCCGCGCAGCGCTGACGTAAAATTCCTCCGAAAAGTCGCGGCCGCGGATACAATCCGGACGTTCGCTGCGGCGAAACCGGCCGGGCCGCCGCGGGGCCACCGACCGGGGAGCCGGCTCGCGCGCATTATTTATTGACAGGGTCGACGACCGACCATCCGACCGGAGGATCCACACTTATGCTTTCCCAAGCCGACCGCAGCAAAGCCGCGCAGATCCTGCTTGCGGCCGAAAAGGAGCGCAAGCCCGCGCTGCAGCTGTCCAAGACCTTTCCCGAAATCACCATCGAGGACGCGTATGCGATCCAGAGCGAGGTGACCCGGATCAAGGTGGCCGAAGGCCACAAAGTGCGCGGCCACAAGGTAGGGCTCACGTCGAAGGCGATGCAGCAGTCCTCCCAGATCGACGAGCCGGACTACGGCCATCTGATGGACTACATGTTCATCGCCGACGGCGCCAGGATTCCGTTCGAGCGCTTCATCGTGCCGCGCGTTGAAATCGAACTCGCCTTCGTGCTCGGCAAGCCGCTCAAGGGCCCGGGCGTGGAGCTGGTGGACGTGCTGCGCGCAACCGAGTACGTGGTCCCGGCGATCGAGATCATCGATGCGCGGGTGCAGAATCCGCGCAAGATCTTCGACACCGTCTCCGACAACGGCGCCGCCGCGGGAATAGTCATGGGCGGACGGCCGGTGGCGCCGATGGACGTCGACCTGCGCTGGGTCAGCGGGCTGTTGTCGCGGAATTCGGAAATCGAGGAAACCGGTGTCGCCGCGGGCGTGCTCGGCCATCCGGCGATGGGCATCGCCTGGCTCGCCAACAAGGTCGGCAGCTTCGGTACCACGCTGGAGCCGGGGCACGTCGTGCTCGCCGGTTCGTTCACGCGGCCGGTGTGGGCGGCCAAAGGCGATACCCTGCGCGCCGACTTCGGTACGCTGGGCTCGATCTCGGTGCAGTTCGTCTGAGCGAATCGCCGGGCGGAGGGTCGTTCGCCCCTGGGCTGGTCAGAACACGCCCGGAATGAAACGACGCACCCGCCGCGCATACTCGGCATAGCCGGGGAAACAGGCGCGCAGAAAGCGCTCTTCCAGCAGCACCTTGCCCAGCAGCACCAGCGCGAGCGCGACCCAGCACGCGATCTTCCAAACATCGCGATAGGCCACGACCTCTGCAGCAGCGAACAGCAGCACCGCGGAATACATGGGGTTGCGCATGTAGCGGTAGGGGCCGCCGGTCACCAGCCGACCGGAGACTTTCGGTTCGGGGTGGATGTTGAAATTGCCCGGCCGGTTGTGGACGAGCGTCCACAGGCCGAGCGCCGCCGAGCACGCCAGCAGCGCGAGCGCCGGCGGCGACCACAGCTGCGCAGTAAACGGCCAGACCAGCCAGACCAGCAGCGCGAACTGCGCCGTGACCAGCAGGCGTCCGGTCAGTGCGACTCGGGTCATCGCGGATTGCCTCGCATCGCTTGGGGTGAAGCACGTAGAATACTGGCTTCGCGGCCGGCAATCCAGGCTGCAATCGCGCATCGTCAACGAAAGCACTCATGGCCCAATACGTCTACACCATGCGCCGGGTCGGCAGGGTTGTGCCGCCCAAGCGCTACATTCTCAAGAACATCTCGCTCAATTTTTTCGCCGGCGCCAAGATCGGCGTGCTCGGTCTGAACGGGTCGGGCAAGACCACGCTGCTGCGCATCATGGCGGGCGAGGACAAGGACTACGACGGTGATGTGGTCGCCAAACCCAATATGCGCATCGGCTACCTGCCGCAGGAGCCGCAACTCGACCCGGACAAGAGCGTGCGCGAGGCGGTGGAAGAGGGCCTGGGCGAGGTGTTTGGCGCGAAAAAGCGGCTGGACGAGGTGTATGCCGCCTACGCCGAGCCGGATGCCGATTTCGACAAGCTCGCAACCGAGCAGGCGGAACTCGAAGCGGTGATCGCGGCTTCAGCAGGGGACAATGTCGAACATCAGCTCGAGATCGCCGCCGACGCACTGCGCCTGCCGCCATGGGACGCGAAAATCGGCCCGCTCTCCGGCGGCGAGAAGCGGCGCGTGTCGCTGTGCCGGCTGCTCCTGTCCAAGCCCGACCTGCTGCTGCTGGACGAGCCCACCAACCACCTCGATGCGGAGAGCGTGGAATGGCTGGAGCAGTTTCTGCAGAAATTTCCCGGCACTGTGGTGGCGGTGACCCACGACCGCTACTTTCTCGACAACGCGGCGCAGTGGATCCTCGAGCTCGACCGCGGCTACGGCATTCCGTGGGAGGGCAACTACAGTTCCTGGCTGGCACAGAAAGAAGCGCGCCTGGAACAGGAGGAATCGACCGAATCCGCGCGGCAGAAGACGATCAAGCGCGAGCTGGAATGGGTGAAGCAGAATCCGAAAGCGCGCCAGGCGAAGAGCAAGGCGCGGCTGGCGCGTTTCGACGAGCTCTCCTCCTATGATTACCAGAAGCGCAACGAGACGCAGGAAATTTTCATCCCAGTGGCCGATCGCCTGGGCGACGCCGTGATCGAGTTCAAGAACGTGAGCAAAGCCTACGGCGAGCGCCTGCTGATCGACGACCTGTCATTCCAGGTGCCGGCCGGCGCGATCGTGGGCATCATCGGACCCAACGGCGCGGGCAAGTCCACGCTGTTTCGCATGATCGCGGGCAAGGAACAGCCGGGCAAGGGCGAAATCGCAATCGGCCCGACGGTGAAACTGGCTTACGTGGACCAGTCACGCGACGCGCTGGAGGGCGACAAGACCGTATTCGAGTACGTCGCCGGCGGCGCCGACGTGCTCAACGTGGGCAAGTTCGAGATGCCTTCGCGCGCTTATCTCGGCCGCTTCAATTTCAAGGGCACCGACCAGGGCAAGAACGTCGGCAAGCTCTCCGGCGGCGAGCGCGGGCGGCTGCATATGGCCAAGACGCTGATCGCCGGCGGTAACGTGCTGCTGCTCGACGAGCCGTCCAACGACCTCGACGTGGAGACACTGCGCGCGCTGGAGGACGCGCTGCTCGAATTCGCCGGCAGCGTGCTCGTCATCTCCCACGATCGCTGGTTCCTCGACCGCATCGCCACCCACATCCTCGCCTTCGAGGGTGACTCCAAGGTGAGCTTCTTCGACGGCAACTACCACGAGTACGAGGCGGACAAGGTGAAGCGCCTGGGTGAAGAGGCCGCGAAGCCAAAGCGCATACGCTACAAACCGTTGAAGTAGGAGCGGCGCCCCCGCCGCGATCGGCCTTAGCCCGAAGTCCTATCGGCCCGAGGGCGGGCCTTCCACGAAGCGCGACACGGTCCACGCGCCACGAACCACGAATCGGCTTCAGTCCGGGGTCGGTACAAGTTCGATCGAAAACTCTATGCTCCCGGCGGGATTCTCGGAGAAGGGCCGCCCGAGGGCGATTGCGCCGGGGCCGCGCAGCATCGTGCTCTCGCCCACGATGTGGACCGTATCGCCGTCGCGGAATCGGATGTAAGTGCCTCTGGCACTACGGTCCGAAATATAGAACCTGCCCAGCTGGTGCTGCACCGTCGCGTGCTGATCCGAGGCACAAGCGTCGAGTATCGCGATCGCACAGGATTCGCTGCGGCCGAGGGTGGCCGTCGGATTGCGCTCGTCGACCGTGAATTGCTGATCGAAATGGCGCAGGACCAGTTGCGCCTCTTGACCCTCGGGTTTGCGATTCGCCGGGTTGCCGATGCGGACGTTTTCGATGCCTTCCGCGATCCACCCGATCTGAAAAAGATCGAGCGGCGCCTGTCTGCCCTTGATGCGGGCCTGCCGGATATGGCGCGCACGCAGTCGCAGCTCCGGCGGCAGGGCTTCGATGACGGCGGCGGTTGCGAGGATTTGGCGCGCGCGCGCCACTTGGGTAATGCGCGCGGCCACGTTGACGGCGTCTCCGTGCACGTCGCTCGCGTCGTGGATAACCTCACCATAATTGAATCCGATGCGGACATATATCGGCGTTTCGCCGCCCGGCTTGCCGTTTTCCACCGCATCCTGCATGTCGCAGGCGGCGTGCAGCGCGGTTTCCGCGCTCGGAAACGTGCACATGATTTCATCGCCTATGGTCTTGATCAGCGTGCCGCGATGTGCCTCCAGGCGGCTGCTCATTATGGCAAGGCAGCGCACCACGATCTGGCGCGCCATGCCGTTTCCAAGCGTCTCGTACAACATGGTGCTGCCGCTGATATCGGCGAACAAGATCGCAAGTGTTTCGGTTTGCTCTGTCATGCTGCCTTATAGCGACAGTTCGTTATGTGGCGGCAGATTGGGCTGATGCCGTCATAATTTCTTATGCTGCCAGCAGAGACGCTCAATGCATTCCTGCATGCATGGCGTAGGGTTCAAATATACGAGAATTATCCGCGTCAGTCCACGTCCGCGGGCGAAACGAGGCAGGCCGTGGACGCTTAGACTGCGTTCCGAATCGGGCTGCGGCGCTACGCAGTAGCTGGCACATCGGCGGTGCGCGCCGATCGCGCCCGGTGGATCGCCCCGCAGCGGTCATCCGCGTCCGACGAAGGGCATTTTTGTCGCCATGATGGTCATGAACTGCACGTTCGCGTCGAGCGGCAGATTGGCCATGTAGAGCACGGCGCTGCCGACGTGGGCCACGTCCATGCGCGGCTCGACCGCGGTAGTGCCGTTCGCCTGCGCCACGCCGTTCTTCATGCGCTCGGTCATCTCGGTCGCAGCGTTGCCGATGTCGATCTGACCGCAGGCGATGTCGTATTTGCGGCAATCCAGGGAAATGCACTTGGTCAGGCCGGTGACCGCGTGCTTGGTCGCGGTATAAGGCGCCGAGTTGGGCCGCGGCGCATGGGCCGAAATCGATCCGTTGTTGATGATGCGCCCGCCGCGCGGGTCCTGGCTTTTCATGATCCTGATCGCTTCCTGCGAGCACAGGAACATGCCGCTGAGATTGACGTCGACCACCGTCTTCCATTGCTCGAAGCTCAGGTCTTCCATCGGAATAGCCGGCGCGCCCATGCCCGCGTTGTTGAACAGCAGGTCGAGCCTGCCCCAGGTTTCGCGCACTTTCGCGAACAAGGCTTTCACGGATTCCGGCTTGCCGATGTCCGCCGGCAGGACCAGCGTGTTTCCGGCCGCGGACCCCGCGTCCTGCGCCGTTTTGTCGAGCAGTTCCTTGCGCCGCCCGACCAGGCCGACACGATACCCGTCCTTTAACAGCGCCAGCGCGGCGCTCTTGCCGATGCCGGTGCCGGCGCCGGTGACTATGGCTACTTTGTTTTGTGGACTCATGCTTGGATCTCCCGAGGCTCAGCTTCTATGGTTCGAATGTCTCTATGTTAGCGCGACAGCGGCGGGTGGCGCTCGCCGCGGTTGTCGAAAGGTACAGGCGCAGCTCACGGCTTCAGCCCGAACAAGGCCTCGATTTTTGCCGCCACTTCGGCCGAAAGATGCACGAAGCGGCAACCGGAGCTCTGCACCCGCCTTCCGTCGGCGATGGTCACCAGTTGCGAATAGCGCACTTCCATGTCGACGATGATCGACTCCCCGCTGGGACTGTCGATGCGGCAGCCCCTGAGCAGCGTGCCCGGTTCCAGGTTGATCGCCGGATCGTACTGCAGGAAACCGATTCCGCCCCTGCTCACATTGGCGATGGTTCCGTCGAAGGCCGTCAGACCCGCCTCGTCGGCGACGCAGCGCAGTTCGCATTGCGGCCGTGCCTCGACGCGTTCACTTTCGCGCCGCCGGTGACCGGCGATGATATCGGGAAAGCTCAAACGTATGCCCGGGGCGCCTTCGCGCGCGCGAATGGCCCTGGGATCCGCCGCGGCGAACTCGACGCGCCAGCCGCCGGGTTCGGCGTGGAAAGTCGCGCGCGGCCGCGCCAGCAATGCCCGGTTGGCCGCTTCGTCCGGGCTGAAATCGACGACGAGGTAGGCACGTGCCGGATCGACGACGCGCAGCCGCGAACGGAACAACAGTTGGCCGCCGCTCAGGTCGCAGACTATGGGCTCGCTTCGCGCTACCAGCGAGTTGAGCACCCGCGTGATTTCCTCCGCTGTGCGCAGCATCTGGCCCACGAGGGAAAAGCTTTGTTTCGGATCGGAGGGCGTCATGACGGCTTGCAAATGGGTGCCGTTCGGCGCCCTAGTCGAGAGTATAAACTCAAGCGCCGATCGGGCGCTAAAGCCGACAAGGAAAATTCCGGTAACCGTGTGCCAACAGTGTTTCCCGGTTACCAGGTGTTCGTTTTCGCGCAGGCAGGATTGCGCAGCGATCGAATGCAGGGGCGGTCACAGGCCGGAACCTGTCAAATGGGAACCAGGTGCACGCCTGCCAGCAACAGGCGCACCACCCCGCTTACCAACAGTGCCACCCCCACCGATAGCGATACCGAAATGAGCGCCTCTCTGCGGCCTATGGTCTTGAGCATCACGGCGAAGGTGGAAATGCAGGGAATGTAGAAGGTCAGGAACAGCAGGAAGGTGGTGATCTGCATCCAGTCGAGGCGGGCGCCAACGTCGAACGTTCCGAGCGCCTGATAGATCATCAGCAGCGACAGCTCCTTGCGCAGCACGCCGAACAGGATGGGCACGCCCAGCACCGCCGGCAGGCCCAGCCACCACGCGGTCACCGGCGTGAACAGGGTATTGATGGCGGTATCGGCACCGACGTGGTGCAGCAATGCGAGCACGACGCTGCCGCCGACCAGAAGCGGAGTGACGATGGTGAGTATGTCCTCGGTGCGTGCCCAGGTTTCGGACAACATGGAGCGCCAGTGCGGCAGCGCATAGGGCGGAATTTCCTGCACCTGCCCCGGGCCGAATTCGCGCCGGTTGCGCGCGAGCAGGCGCCCCATCAGCGCGACCACGACGATAGTGAGCGCGAATATGGCGAACACCCCGATGCCGCCCAAATACTTGCCGGCCAGGGCAAGGATGATCGCCGAGCGCGCCGAACAGGGAACGAAAGTGATCAGCACCGAAGCGATCACGCGTTCGCGGCCGCTTGCAACCTTCGCCGCGGCTGAAATCGCCGGGACGTTGCAGCCGAGGCCGGTGAGGAAGGGCACAGCGACGCCGCCATGCAAGCCGATCTTGTGAAAGCCGCGGTCGACAACGAAGGCGATGCGCTGCATCACCCCGGCCTCTTCCAGCGCCACCAGCAGCAGCACCAGCGGGAGCATATAGGGCACGACGATGCCGACCAGTCCGGCGAGGCCGTCGGACACGGCACGGCCGACGACGCCGGCGGTCGTGCTCGGTTGCCATTCGGCAAGCGCAGCGACCAGCCGCGCCGAGGTCATGGAATCGAGCCAGGCGCTGACTTCGAATACTATGAACAGCACGCTTGCAAACACTGCCAGGCTGCCGATCAGACCCCACTGCGGATGCAGGAACAGTTCGTCCAGCCAGTAACGCCAGCCGCGGCCCTCGTGCGGCGCGCCCATGCGCGTGCTCGCCTCGAACAGGGTGGCTGCGCGGTGGTGACGGTCGGCGTGTAATTCCTCTTCCAGCGGCCGCGGGAGTTTGGCGGCGGCTTCGCTACGCAATCGCTGCAGTTGCGGCAGCAGCTGCGGGAAGTGCTGAGCCAGTTCGTCGTGGAAAAAAGGATCGCCCGCGGCGACCTGCATCAGCAGCAGCCGATGCGGCACGCGAAACGCTGCGTGTATCTCCGGGCGGTTCAGCGCCTGGTTCAGCGGCTGTAGACTTTCGCAGATGTACTTGCTCGCCGGCTGCGGCAGCGGGCAGGCGGCGGCGCGCACCGTGGCTACCGCGGTGGTGAACAGGTCCGAGATGCCTTGCCCCATCAGCGCCACGGTGGGCACTACCGGCATGCCCAGCAGCCTGGACAGGGACTTGACGTTGATATGCAGGCCTTTGTCCCAGGCTTCGTCCATCATGTTCAGCGCAATGACCATGGGCCGGCCGAGCTGCGACAACTCGAGCGTCAGTTCCAGGTGGCTCTCGAGGCGGGTGGCGTCGACCACCTGCACGATCAGATCGGGCGGCGCGAACGGCGCCGGCGGACCGCCGGGCTCGTGCACCGATATCGGCGGGCGCTCGTCTCCCCAGAGGAGAAATTTCAGCGCCGGCAGATCGTCTTCATCCAGATGGTGCAGCGAGGCGATGCTCGGCAGTTCGATCACGCTCGCCTCGTCCAGTCCGATCTGAACCGTGCATTCCTCGTAGGCGCGTTCCGTGCCGGCCAGGCGGCCGGTGAGCGGCGCCGTGCTCGAAACCGCCTTGAACAGGGTGCTCTTGCCCGCGTTCGGCATGCCGACCAGGGCGATGCGCAAGCGCCGCTCGCCGCGTAGCAAGGGCAGGTTCAGCGGCACCGTCGTCCGGCTCATCGCCTGGTGGCCGCCGCCATTGCCGCGATCGGCCAGCCGATCCGTTCCGTTCTGCGCGCTCATTGGACTGCCTTGTCGCTTTGTTCCGACCCGGTGACGACGATCGGCTTGCGTATCGAGAGCGGTGTGTGAGAAAGCAGGCGTGGCATACGGCTGAGCATAGCGGAAATCGGCCCCGGTCTGGCGCATCCGGCGAATTTCCAGCGGATGCCAGCGGAAACACGGTTTCCCAAGATGGAGTATATCGCGTGCTGAGCCGCCGCTCCGGCAGCGCGGAGGCGGGCGCGATGGATTCGAATGCAACGGTGGCGATGGACTTCTGCGCCAGGAGCCGGTAGACTGCCCGCCTTTTCGCCACCCCATGTCCAAGGCTGCCGCAGTCGATCTCGTAACGCCTCAGACCGGCGCGCCCGATGCCGCGCACGCGCCGGCGGAGCGGATTGCGCGCGAGATAGCGCGCCGGCGGACCTTCGGCATTATCGCCCACCCCGATGCCGGCAAAACCACGCTGACCGAAAAGCTGCTGCTGTTTTCCGGCGCGATCCACCTCGCCGGCACGGTCAAGGCGCGCAAAAGCCGCCGTCACGCGACTTCGGACTGGATGGATATCGAGAAGCAGCGCGGCATCTCGGTGGCGAGTTCGGTGATGCAGTTCGAGTACCGCGACTGCGTGGTGAACCTGCTCGATACGCCCGGCCACCAGGATTTTTCCGAGGACACCTACCGCGTGCTCACCGCGGTCGACTCAGCGCTGATGGTGATCGACGCGGCCAAGGGCGTGGAAGAGCAGACGATCAAGCTGCTCAATGTGTGCCGCATGCGCAGCACGCCCATTCTCACGTTCATGAACAAGATGGACCGCGAAACCCGCGATCCGGTAGCCTTGGTGGAAGAAGTGGAGGAAGTGCTCAAGATCCAGTGCGCGCCGGTGACCTGGCCCATCGGCATGGGCAAGTCCTTCCGCGGCGTGTACCACCTGCTGCGCGACGAAATCCTG
>CAZRMO010000016.1:0-48618 GCA_964601155.1 uncultured Enterobacteriaceae bacterium | reverse complement strand
GGAAAGGTGACATGCGGCGAGCGCAACGACGTGGTGCTTGCCGGCCTGAACCACAAGATGGGCTACCGCGGCACCACCAACACGCTGCTCAATTTCGGCGAAGGCAAATTCAAACCCGGCGGTGCCGCCGGCGCCGTGGGCTATCTGGTGGGCGAGATCAACCACGGCCTTGCCTGCATGTTCCACATGATGAACGAAGCCCGGATCGGCGTCGGCATGGGCGCGGTGCTGCTGGGCTACACTGGCTATCTGCATGCGCTGGACTACGCGCGCAGCCGGCCCCAGGGGCGTCCCACCGGTGCGAAGGACCCGGCTTCGCCGCAGGTCCCCATCGTCGAGCACGCCGACGTGCGCCGCATGCTGCTGGCGCAGAAATCCTACGTTGAAGGCGGCCTCGCGCTGTGCCTGTACTGCGCGCGCCTGGTGGACGAGCTCAAAACCGGGGAGAGCGAGTCAGCGCGCGAGGAATCCGGCCTGCTTTTGGACATACTCACGCCGATCGCCAAGAGCTGGCCGTCGCAATGGTGCCTGGAAGCGAACAATCTCGCGATTCAGGTGCACGGCGGATACGGCTATACGCGCGACTACAAGGTAGAGCAGTTCTACCGCGACAACCGCCTCAATCCGATCCACGAGGGCACGCACGGCATCCAGGCGATGGACCTGCTCGGGCGCAAAGTCGGGATGCAGCGCGGGCGCGCGTTCCAACTGCTGCTCGCGCGCATGGCGCAAACCGCTGCAGAGGCGCAGGCGAGCAACGCCGCGCTGCTCGGCCAGTGCGCCGAAGCCCTGAATGCCGCCGCACTCGAGGCCGGCGCCACCACACGCGCGCTGCTGGCGTCGCACGACGCCAAACTGATGCTCGCCAACGCCTCGGCCTATCTGGAAATGTTCGGGCATGTGGTGCTCGCCTGGGTCTGGCTGCGCCAGGCCGTGATTGCCCAGCGCGCACTCGCCGCGGCGCAGGGAGACGATGCGGATTTCTATCGCGGCAAGCTGCAGGCCTGCCGCTATTTCTTCGGCTACGAATTGCCGAAGACGGCCGCACAGCACGCGCTGCTGCGCAGCCTCGATGCAACCTGTCTTGAGATGGACGACGCGTGGTTTTAAGAGTATCCAACGAAACGAGGGAAAATCCCCTTCGGGGACTTCCTTCGGGGCGCTTCCCCTCGTGCTCCCCTTAATCAGGCGCCTGAGGGGGACCTTGTCAGGCGCTCTAAGCGATGGCGCGGACGTAAATGGTCCGCATCGCCAAACTGCACCAAGGAGGGTTTTTAGATGAGCGTCAAGAAACTGATGGATCTGAGCGGCAAGGTCGCACTGGTCACCGGCGGCTCGCGCGGATTGGGACTGCAAATTGCCGAAGCCTTGGGCGAAATGGGCGCCAGGCTCGCGCTGACGGCGCGCAAGCCCGACGAACTGGCGCAGGCGAAAGCCCACCTCGGGCACATGCACGACCAGGTGTTCACCCTGCCTTGCGATCACAGCAAGGCCGCGAGCATCCAGCCGGTGATCGAGGAAATCATGCAGCACTACGGGCAGATCGATATCCTGGTCAACAATGCCGGCACCACCTGGGGCGCGCCGGCCGAGGAGCATCCGCTGGACGCCTGGGAAAAAATCATGAACCTCAATGTCACGGGACTGTTCCTGACCACGCAGCTCGTGGGCAGGCTGTCGATGATCCCGCGGCGTTACGGCCGCATCGTCAACATCGCCTCCATTGCCGGACTCCTCGGCAACGACCCGCGCTTCCAGCGCTCGCTTGCCTACAACACCAGCAAGGGCGCCGTGGTGAACCTGACGCGCGCGCTCGCCGCCGAATGGGGGCAGTACAACATCACCGTAAATGCGATCGCGCCGGGCTTCTTCCCGTCGAAAATGACGCAGTGGATCCTGGGGCAGATCGGCGACGCCACAATTGCGCATACACCGCTCGCCCGCCTCGGCGGCGAGGACGACCTGAAAGGCCTGGCTGCGCTGTTCGCCTCGGACGCCTCGGCCCACATCACCGGCCAAATCGTCGCCGTCGACGGCGGCGCCAGCGTCATTTAGCGTCTTTAGAGCGCCTGAGCAAACGAGAGGACTTTCCCCCTCTTCCGTCAAGCGAAGCGGAACCAAGGTAGGGGGATCGGGACCATCGGGGGAGCGCGCTCCCTCTCGCCTCCTTGAATCAGGCGCCTAAGCGCGGTTTCACAAAACGCTCTCAGCAAACAGCGCCAACGCGGCATTTGACCTAGGTCAATTTTGGCAGCCTGCAATCTCGGTAGCATCGACTACTCGCGCCAAACCACAGGCAGACAAGCGAGGAATTGCAAATCGACTTTGGCTGGCACCAGTGCGTCCGCAAGTCCCGCCGGCCTGCGAATTTGCACACATTTCGATATCCGCCCCAGGAGTGCGTCATGTTCAGTCAGCGCGTCAGAAGCGTGATGGAAAAGAAAAAACTCGTCACGGCTGCGCCGGAGACCAGCATCGACGAGGCCGCCAAGCTGATGGCAAAACGTAACGTCGGCGCGCTAATGATCGTCAAAGACGGGCGCCTGACCGGCATTTTTACCGAGCGCGATGCCCTGTTTCGCGTCATGGCAAAAGGCCTGGACACGCAGACCACCACCCTGGCCGACGTTATGACGGACGCGCCGCGGACCGTGGATCCGGGCAAGACATTCGGCTACGCGCTGCTCATCATGCACGAGAACGGCTTTCGCCACCTGCCGGTGGTCGAGAACGGCACGCCGATAGGAATCGTCTCCGCCCGCAATGCGCTTGATCCGGACCTGGAAGAGTTCGTAGCCGAAGCCCAAAGGCGCAAGCACATCCGCTAGCCGCTTACGACTGCGCGCGCCCCGGGAGCCCCGTCCGCAGAAGAATTTCCGCTCATCGGGACATTGGGCATGCGCTCAGGCGATGCGCTCCGATTCCACCACATGCACGCCCTGTGCCTGTGGGACGGTTGGCGCAGCAAAAACCCGAAGGAATTCGCCCGCGGCATAATGGGCCCATCCGCAGTGACGCAGTGCGCCAGCGCATCGCGAAACCGCGGCGAAAACGGAGGAGACCTCGCATGAGCGACGCAGAAAGACTGAGCACCGGCCAGGCGATCGCCAGATCGCTGGTACGCAACGGCGTCGACACCATCTTCGGCATACCCGGCGCGCACACTTACGATTTCATCGACGCGCTGTACGAGTGCCGCGACCAGATACGTTTCATCGTCACCCGGCACGAGCAGGGCGCGGGCTATATGGCCTACGGCTACGCCAAGTCCACCGGCCGCGTCGGCGCCTTCACCGTGGTGCCGGGACCGGGCGTGCTCAACGCCGGTGCGGCGCTGTGCACCGCCTACGGCGCCAATGCCCCGGTGCTCTGCGTCACCGGCAACATTCAGTCCTACAACATAGGTCGCGGCCGCGGCATACTGCACGAGTTGCCGGACCAGCTCGCCACCCTGCGCGGGCTGACGAAATGGTCCGAGCGCATCAACCATCCGACTGAGGCGGCGGGGGTGGTGGGCGAAGCGTTCAAGCAGCTCACCAGCGGCCGCCAGCGGCCGGTCGCGATCGAAGCGCCCTGGGACGTGTTCGGCGCCAAAGGCATGGTCGACCTCGACGTGCCGATGGAGCTAGCCCCGCCGCCCGAGCCGGACCCGGACGCGATTGCGCGCGCGGTCGCGCTGTTACGGAACGCGAAAAATCCGATGATCACCGTCGGCAGCGGCGCAATCGGCGCCCGCGTCGAGGTGCAGGAACTCGCCCGGCTGCTGCAGGCGCCGGTGACTTCGCATCGTAGCGGTCGCGGCATCGTCGGCGAGGACACGCCCTACGGCTTCTCCTGCGGCGCGGGGTCCAAACCCTGGCTCGCGACCGACGTGCTTCTCGGCATCGGCAGCCGGCTCGAACTACAGTACCTGCGCTGGACCAAACTCCCGGCGGGGCTGAAGGTGATCCGCATCGACATCGACCCGACGGAAATGGTTCGCCTGAAACCCGACGTCGGCATCGTGACCGACGCGAAGCTCGGCGCCCGTGCGCTGCTCGACGCACTTTCGGCCGTGCCGGCAAAACGGTCCTCGAGGGAAGAGGAGTTCAGGGGACTTAAAGCGCAGTTCCGGCAGGAGATCCAGCGCGTGCAGCCGCAGATGGGCTACCTCGACGCGATCCGCGAAGTGCTGCCGCGCGACGGTTTTTTCGTCGAAGAAGTCTCCCAGGTCGGCTTCGCCTCGCGCTTCGGCTTTCCAGTTTACGAGCCGCGCACCTTCGTCACCTGCGGCTACCAGGACAACGTCGGCTTCGGTTTCATGACCGCGCTGGGCGTGAAAATCGCCAATCCGGACAAGCCGGTGGTGTCGATCACTGGCGACGGCGGCTTCATGTTTGGCGTGCAGGAACTCGCGACCGCGGTCAAGTACGGCATCAACCTGGTCACCGTCGTGTTCAACAACGCCAGTTACGGCAACGTGCTGCGCGACCAGCGCAATGTCTACAAGGGACGCGAGATCGGCTCCATGCTCAGCAATCCGGATTTCGTCAAGCTGGCCGAGAGCTTTGGCGCGACGGCATATCTGGCGAAGACACCGGCTCAGCTGAAGACGGCGCTGGAGAAGGGATTCGCGCAATCCGGTCCGGTACTGATCGAAGTGCCGATCGAAACCGGCTCGGAGATCTCGCCCTGGGCGTACCTGCATCCGAGCTTGTAGAAGGCCGTGATTCGCGGGATTGCCGGTGTTCGACCATCCTGTCGCGCTTGGCCTCTTCTGGACACTGCGATCGCGACCTGTTTCAATGCCTGAAACCGCCTAGTACAAAGGAGCTTTCCCGATGGCGATCATCGATTCCCAGGTCCACGCCTATGAAGCGAACACGCCGAAACGGCCCTGGTACAGCGTGCCGAACTGGCCCGATCACGTCACGGGCGACGAAATGGTCGCGGCGATGGACAGCGTCGGGGTCGACGGCGCGATTTTCATCTCCTCCTTTTCCATGTACCGGTACGACGCCAGCTATGCGGTGGAAGTGCAACGCGCCCATCCCGGGCGGCTTGCCCTGGTCAAGCCGGTCGACCCGGATGACCCCGCGGTGGCCGATGTCATCGCCGACTGGAAGAAGACGCCGGGCACGGTCGGCGTCCGCATCATGATGACGAAAGAGTGGGGACGCGACCCGAACGACCCCGGCCTCGGCCGAATCCTGCGCGAAGCCGTGCGGCGCGACTTTCCGGTCAACATGCTGTGCTGGGACAACCTGGACGCGGGCACGGCGCTGATCGACCGCCACCCTGATGTGCGATTCATCATCGACCATCTGGGCATCATGCAGCCGCGCATGCCGCCCGCCCCGCCGCAGCCTTGGGCCGAACTGCCGAAGGTGCTGGACCTCGCCAAGCGCCCGAACGCGGTGATCAAGGTCAGCGGCGCCTGCACGCTGTCCCGGGAATCCTATCCCTTCCCGGACATCTGGGATCCGCTCGCCCGCGTGTTCGATGCCTGGGGTATCGACCGCTGCCTATGGGGCACCGACTGGACCCGCGCCTTCGCGGTCGTCAACTACGAACAGGCCGTCGCGCCGTTCCGCCAGACCGACCGTTTGAGCGAGAGTGAACGGGCGATGCTGATGGGCGGCGCATGCGCGATGGCTTACCGCTGGTCGCCGAAAGAAAACTAGATTCGAGAGCAATAGGGGCCAGCGCTCATTCGAGCTGGTTAGCGCCCCCAAGCATAATCTGCGAGCAGTTTTCACATCACCATCGGCCCCAGAACTTTGCAGCGGCCATCATCGGGCGGAACGCAGTCTTAACTCAAAAGTGTGATAGCCTTCAATAAATTATGGAGCAATTTGCCATAAAAGGAACTCAACGGGACAGACTGGCTGGAGGCATCTGAAAATGGAGCGCCAGAAGAGGATACTTGTCATCGATGATGATGTTGATTTCCGCAACCTACTGCGCTTGCATCTATCGTTAGCCGGATACGCCGTAGAGATGGCCGAAGATGGATTGGCAGGAGGCAAGGCAATGCTTGAACGCCCGCCTGACCTGGTGCTGTCCGACATAAACATGCCTTTCCTAAATGGCGTTGAGCTTCTATCGTTAATGAGCACGGACAAACGTACCATTTCGGTTCCGGTAATACTGCTTTCCTGTCAAAGTGACGATGCAACTGTGTTGAAAGCGAAGCGGCTTGGTGCTGCCGATTTCCTTACCAAGCCGGTGGAGATAGAGAACTTATTGAATTCGATTCGAGGCTGTCTCCAAGGGACTGATGGAAGCAAGGATGCTGCGTCGCTGATAATTTAGCTGCCACCGTTCAGATTTCAAGCGGCCGGTAGTCGCCGAACTCGGTCTGATGGACTTGGAACAAAGCTGTCGTTCAACCGGCCCGTCGACCCAGCGGTAATTTTGGCCGCCAGTGGCGCCCACTTTTGTCCTGGTCGGGCAGCCAAGCGCCGAAAGACGCGTCCGGGGGCGGCAATTCCCGCGTATGGCCCGCTCGACACGCGACACTCAGGGCTGTAACTTCCCCGCGTATTCGGATAAGCGGGCTGACCGCACGCGCTGGAGCACAAAATGAACAAGCCGATCTATGTCCTCAATGGGCCGAACCTCAATCGCCTCGGCACCCGCGAACCTGAAATCTACGGCAAGACGACCCTGGTCGAGATTGAAACCATGTGCCGCAAGGCCGCCGGCGCACGGCTGATCGAGTTCAGGCAAACCAATGCGGAGCACCAGCTCGTCGACTGGATCCACGAGGCCATCGACGCGGGCGCGGCGATCGTCATCAATCCCGCCGGCCTGAGCTTTCGCTCCATTCCGGTGCTGGATGCGCTGAAGATGTTTCCCGGGCCGATCATCGAGCTGCACATCAGCAACATCCATCGGCGCGAGGAAATCTACCAGCATTCGCTGATGTCGAGGGCCGCCACGGGGGTCATCATGGGCCTCGGGCCCGACGGCTATCCCACTGCTGTTTCGGCCGCGCTGCGGCTCCTCGACGCGAAAAAGTCTTAGGCTGCGAATCGCTCGCCGAAGCCCTTCCATGCCCGGCCCACTCACGGAGTAGACGCGCATGCCGCTGCTCGGACCGGCCGCGATGCTGCTGTCATTCGATATCGTGCCTGAATCGATCGCCGAACACGACCATTGGCACACACAGGAGCATCTTGCGGAGAGGCTTTCCATTCCGGGCTTCGTCCGGGGAACCCGCTGGGTTGCACTGCAGGGGCAGCCCAGATACTTCGCAATGTGCGAGGTCGGCGCTGAAGCTCTGCGTCGAGGCGGTGCCGAACAGTCCGGTCCGCTATGATTCGCGCTTAGGCGCCCGCACGAAAACCCGCCGGCTAACCCACGGAGAGAAACATGTCCGCACTTGCCCCCTTGGACCAGGCTGTGCTTCCCGCCGGCATACGCTCGCGCTTCGTCGAAAACGTCAACGGCCTCAGGATGCATCTGCTGGAAGCAGGCTTCGAGAGCGGCGGCCGGCCGTGCGTGCTGCTGCTGCACGGCTTCCCCGAGCTCGCCTACAGCTGGAGAAAGGTGATGCTGCCGCTGGCGCAGGCCGGATATCATGTGGTCGCCCCGGACCAGAGGGGCTACGGCCGCACCGCCGGCTGGGACGCAGACTACGACGGCGACCTCGGGTCCTTTCGCCTGTTCAACCTCGTGCGCGATGCCCTGGGGCTGGTATCCGCGCTTGGCTATCGCTCGGTGGCCGCAGTCGTGGGCCACGACTTCGGCTCGCCCGTCGCGGCATGGTGCGCACTGTTGCGGCCGGACGTATTCCGTTCCGTAGCGCTGATGAGCGCCCCGTTCGCTGGCCCGCCGGCGCTGCCCTGCGACACCGCCGCAGGTCCGGCGCCACAGCAAGGCGCAACTGGCCTCGCCAGCCCCGACATGAACGCGGCGCTGGCGCAACTGCAGCCGCCGCGCAAGCATTACCAGTGGTATTACTCGACGCGCGAGGCCAACGGCAATATGCGCAACTGCCCGCAGGGCCTGCACGCCTTCCTGCGCGCCTATTACCATTTCAAGAGCGCCGACTGGAAACAGAACCAGCCCTTCCCGCTCATATCCTGGAACGCAGAGGAACTGGCCAAGCTGCCGGCTTACTACGTGATGGATCTGGACAAAGGGATGGCGGAAACCGTGGCGCCGGAAATCCCCGACGCGGCCGAAATCGCCGCGTGCGCGTGGCTGTCCGACAGCGAGCTCGCTGTGTACAGCGTCGAATACGCGCGCACCGGTTTTCAGGGCGGGCTGCAGTGGTACCGCTGCGCCACAAGCGGCAGGTTCACCGCCGAGCTGCAGCTGTTCTCCGGTCGCAGCATCGATGTGCCGGCCTGCTTCATCGCCGGAAAAAGCGACTGGGGCACTTACCAGAAGCCGGGCGACTTCGAGAGAATGCAGACCGGCGCCTGCAGCCGGCTGCTCGGCTGCCACCTCGTCGACGGCGCGGGTCACTGGGTCCAGCAGGAGCAGCCGCAGGAAGTGAGTAGGCTGCTGCTTGACTTCCTCTCCGCGGCCGGGAAAGCCTAGCCCTTGGCCTGCTCCAGCCCGCCGACGTAGAAGCGGTTCCGGGTCGGGCTGATGATGAGCTCGTTCACACAGGCCCGGGGCGGCAGCTTGGCGAGATACAGAATGGTCTCGCCGAGATCCTCCGCCTGCAGCATTCTTTCGCGGTCTTCCTTTGATGGCGGCACCGGCCGTTTTTCCAGGATAGGCGTCGCCACCTCTCCCGGCAGCACCGAGGTCGCGCGTATGCCGTTAATGCACTCTTCGGCGTTGATCGACTCCGACAGCGCAATCACGGCGCGCTTGGTCGCGTTGTACGCCGGACCGGTCAGCGTGCTCGCGTAGCGCCCGGCCCAAGAGGAGACGTTGATGATCAAGCCGTCCTTCTGAGTCCGCATCGCCGGCAGCACCGCGTGGCAGCAATAGAACAAGCCGGAGAGATTGATCGCGACGACTTCGTCCCAGCCTTTGACTTCGACGTTGTTCCAGCTGCGCTTGCCCATATTGGTACCGGCGCTGTTGACGAGGATGTCGATGCGTCCGTGCCGCCCCAGGATGTCCTTGGCCGCTTTTGTCACCGCCTTGGCGTCGGAGACTTCGAGCTGCAGCACTTCCGCGCTGCCCTCGGCCTGCACCTGCTTCAGCGCCGACGCATTGGTCGCCGCGGTCCGCCCGGAAATCACCACATGTGCACCGGCACGAGCCAGTTCCATCGCGCCTGCGAGCCCGATGCCGCTGCCGCCGCCGGTGATCCACGCCACTTTGCCTTTTAAGTTCATCCTGCCTCCTTCCGATTTCCGTAAATCGCGGCAATATTACCGCTTCTGATACTGCGCAGCACCGAACAGCATCTGCTTCGCCTTGTCGTCCATCAGCGGCCGGCGCCGGTCGGCCAGCACCGCCAAGCCGCGCTGCACCGCCGGCCGCGCGGCGATACCGTCGAACCAGCGTTTCACGCGCGGATAATCGTCCATGTTCACGCCCTGCCTTTCCGGGGCGCGCAGCCAGGGCATGATCGCCATGTCGGCAATGGTGTATTCGCCGCAGGCGATGAACTTGCTCTCGGCAAGGCGCCGGTCGATCACGCCGTAGAGCCGGTTCGCCTCCTTGGAGTAGCGCTCCATGGCGTAGGGAATCCTCTCCGGCGCGTATATGAGGAAGTGGTGCGCCTGGCCCAGCATCGGCCCCACGCCGCCCATCTGGAACATCAGCCACTGCAGCGTGGACCAGCGCTCGCGGATTTTCTCGGGCAGGAATTTGCCGGTCTTCGAGGCGAGATAGAGCAGCATCGCGCCGGATTCGAACATGGACATTGGCTTGCCGTCGGGACCGTCGGAATCGATCATCGCCGGCATTTTGTTGTTGGGGCTGATCTTGAGGAACTCGGGCTTGAACTGGTCGCCCGCGCCGATGTCAATCGCGTGCACGCGGTAGGGCAGGCCGGTTTCTTCCAGCATGATGTGGATCTTGTGCCCGTTCGGCGTGGGCCAGGAATACAGGTCGATCATGGTTTCACTCCTTCTTGTCCGGATGGCGCTTGCGAATGAGGTATTTGTGCGTGCCGTCGAGCACCAGCTCGCCGCGCTGATTGTGCACCGTGGCGCGCATCACCACCACGCCGGTGGTGCGCTGGGGCAGGAGTTCGGTGATTTCCAGTGCCGAATAGAGCGTGTCGCCCGCATACACGCCCTTGAGAAAGCGGCTCGACTGCTCGATGAAACCGATGAGCGCATCGTCCACCTGGTGCGGTAGCATGCCCGCACCGGCGGCAGTCTGGATCAACACCTGGAAGCCGTGCGCGAGCAGGTCGGGCATGCCGCGCGCGCGGCAGAACTCACGATCGTAGTGGATCGGATGGTTGTCGCCGCTCGCCGCCTGGAAGGCGAGGAAATGCGCATCGGTCATGGTGCGGCTGGGCAGGCGGAACACCTCGCCGACGCGGAAATCCTCGAACCAGCGCTGCTCGGCCAGTTGATGCGTGCGCGGATCGAACGCAGTCATCGCGCCAGCCCGAAGGCTAGATCAACTTCACCAGCTGCTTGCCGAAATTCTGGCCCTTGAGCAGGCCGATGAAAGCCTTGGGCGCATTCTCGAGCCCCTGCGCCACGGTCTCGCGGTATTTCAGCTTGCCCGAGGCGACCCAGTCGGCGAGGTCTTTCTGCGCCGGGGGCCACAGATTCAGACGGTCGCTGACGATGAAACCCTGCACCTTGATGCGGTTCATCAAGATCGCCTGGAAAGTCTTCACGCCGTAGGGCTCGGTCGCGTTGTACTGCGAAATCAGGCCGCACACTGCGATGCGCGAGAACGGGTTCGTGCGCCGCAGCACCGCGTCGAGGATTTCGCCGCCCACGTTTTCGAAATAGCAGTCGATGCCGTCAGGCGTGGCCGCCTTCAGGTCCTCGTTCAGCCTGCCGGCTTTGTAATCGACGCAGGCATCGAAGCCGAGCTCTTTCACCACGTAGTCGCATTTTTCCTTGCCGCCGGCGATGCCCACGGCGCGGCATCCCTTGAGCTTGGCGATCTGGCCCACGGCGCTGCCGACCGCGCCCGAAGCCGCCGACACCACAACCGTCTCGCCCGGCTTCGGCTGGCAGATGTCGAGCAGTCCGACCCAGGCGGTGACGCCAGGCATGCCGATCACGCCGAGGTAGGCCGACATGGGCACGCGGCTCGCATCGACCTTGTTCACGCCACTGCCGTCCGAACAGCCGTATTGCTGCCAGCCGTAGGGGCCGGCCACGATATCGCCGATCTTGAATTTCGGGTTCTTCGATTCGATCACTTCCCCCACGGTGCCGCCGACCATAACCTGGTCGAGCTCCTGCTTGGCGGCATAGGACTTGACGTCGTTCATGCGCCCGCGCATGTACGGATCGAGCGAAAGATAGTGGTTGCGCACCAGTATCTGCCCGTCCGCCGGTTTGGGGATGGAGGTGGTGACAATCTTGAAATTCTCTTCGGTCACCCAGCCTACGGGACGGCTGGCGAGCAGAACTTGCATATTGGTAGTGGTAGCCATAGCGACCTCCTTCTGTAATTGTAATTGGGGGGATTGATAGGGAGGCCCGCCCCCGGGCCGATTAACCGTGGGAGCGAGCTTGCTCGCGAATTCCAACATTCGCGAGCAAGCTCGCTCCCACTAAGGTGCCGCTGCGAAAATTTACGCCGCGCTGGCAAAGCGCTCCGAGTGGTGATCGACGTCGCCCAAGGTAGCGTTGATCATGGCGAGGCGCTTGGCGTAGTGGCCGGCGGCGAGTTCGTTGCTCACGCCCATGCCGCCGTGCAGCTGTATCGCCTCCTCGCTAATCAGGCGGCCGGAGCGGCCAATCTGGATCTTCGCCGCCGACACCATGCGCTTGCGCTCGTTCGGATCCTCCGACTGCACCTTGACCGAAGCCAGCAGCGCGAGCGAACGCGACTGCTCGCAGTGGATCATCATGTCGACCGCGCGGTGCTGCAGGGCCTGGAAGCTGCCGATCGGGCGGCCGAACTGCTGCCGCGTCTTCAGGTATTCGAAGGTGGCCGCATTCAGCGCTTCCATCGCGCCCACCGCTTCGGCGCACAGCGCCGACACGGCGAAATCGGCGCCACGCTCGAGCACCGGCAGCCCCTGGTCGAGCTCACCGAGCACGCCGTCGGCGCCGACCTTCACGTTGGCGAACTTGATCTCGGCCGCGCGCATGCCGTCGATGGTGCGGTAGCCCTGCACCGTGACGCCAGCAGCCGTCCTGTCCACCAGGAACAGGCTGATGCCTTTCGCGTCGCGCGCGCCGCCGGCGGTGCGCGCCGAGACCACCAGCTTGTCCGCGCTCTCCCCGTGCAGCACCACCGCCTTGTGGCCGTTCAACACGTAGCCCGCGCCGTCGCGCTTGGCCGTGGTCTCGACGCAATTCAGCTCATAGCGCGAATTCGGTTCGCCCAGCGCCGCGGCGAGCAGGAGCTTACCCTGCACCACTTCCGACAGGATCGCCTGCTTCTGCGCCTCGCTACCGGCAAGGTCGATCAGGCTGCCGCCCAGGACCACGGTGGAGAAATACGGCTCGACCACGATGCCGCGGCCAAGCTCGGTCATCACCAGCATGGTGTCCACCGAGCTGCCGCCGAAGCCACCGTGCGCCTCGTCGAAGGCCACACCCAGGATGCCCATTTCCGCGAACTGCGCCCATACCTTGTCGGAAAATCCCTGCTTCGAGGCGATGATGCCTTTGCGTGCTTCGAAACCGTATTCCTTGCCGATGTATTTCTGCAGACTGTCGCGCAGCTGCTGCTGTTCGTCGCTGACTATGAAGTCCATGTCTAAAGTCCCAATACCATCTGCGAAATGATGTTGCGCTGGATCTCGTTCGAACCGCCGTAGATCGAGGTCTTGCGGTAGTTGAAATAGACCGCGGCGGCCGAGGCGGCGTATTCGGGCCCGACCGGTTCGCCTTTCCAGTTGGCGTCGCGCGCCTCCGGTCGGAACGGCAGCGCGTACGGGCCAACTGCTTCCATCGTGAGTTCGGTCAGCGCCTGCTGCACGTCGGTGCCCTTGATCTTCAGAATGGAGGCCTCGGGACCGGGCTTGGTGCGCGAGGACAACACGCGCAGCAAGGTGATTTCCAGCGCCATAAGTTCGACTTCGACCGCTGTGACGCGGTCGCGAAAGCGCGGATCGTCCATCAGCGGCTTGCCGTTGCGCAGTTGCTTTGCGGCGATATCCTTCAGCTGCTCCAGTTCGCGCTTGGATTCGCCGACACGGGCGATGCCGGTGCGCTCGTGACCGAGCAGGAATTTGGCGTAAGTCCAGCCCTTGCCCTCCTCGCCCACCATGTTCTTGGCCGGGACCTTCACGTTGTCGAAGAACACCTCGTTGACTTCGTGCTCCTCGTCCAGGGTGATGATCGGGCGCACGGTAATGCCGGGGGAATGCATGTCGATCAGCAGGAAGGAGATGCCTTCCTGCTTTTTCACCGTGCTGTCGGTGCGCACCAGACAGAAAATCATGTCCGCATACTGTCCGAGCGTGGTCCAGGTCTTCTGCCCGTCGACGATGTAGTGATCGCCCTGCCGTACCGCCTTGGTCTTGAGCGAGGCCAGATCGGAGCCCGAGCCGGGCTCACTGTAGCCCTGCGCCCACCAGTCCTCCGAGGACAGAATGCGCGGCAGGTAATATTCCTTTTGCCACTGGCTGCCGAAATTCTGGATCACCGGCGCTACCATCACCAATCCGAAGGGCATCACGCGCGGCGCGCCGGCGTAGCCGCATTCCTCGTCGAAGATATGCTGCTGGATCGGTGTCCAGGCGCAGCCGCCGTATTCCTTGGGCCAGTTGGGTGCGACCCAGCCTTGCTTGTAGAGAATCTTCTGCCAGCGCACCCAGTCGTCCTTCACCAGGCGCTTGTGGTGCAGCACCTTGTCGGAGATGTCCTTGGGGAGCTGGCCACGCACGAATTTACGCACTTCATCGCGAAACGCCTGTTCTTCCTTGGTGTAGTTCAGGTCCATGGGGGGAGTCCTTCGAATGCCGCGATTGACGAAATTTATTATATCACTGCGAACTGCGGCCCCGCTTCGGGCCATGCTGCTTTCAGCGGGCAGAAACCGCGCGCGCGGCGCGTCCCAAGCGCGTCGATCTTTTTGCCAGCCGCGGGGTCGATCTGCTATGTTGATCAAATCTTGAGCCGAGGAGCATGGCATGAGCGGGCCGTTGACCGGGGTAAAGGTACTCGAAATTGCAGGCATAGGCCCGGGGCCTTTTTGCGGCATGCTGCTCGCCGACATGGGCGCCGACGTGCTGCGCGTCGATCGCCTGCAGGCGAACGATCTGGGGCTGCCGGTAGAGCCGAAATACGACATCATGTCGCGTGGGCGGCGCTCGATCGCGCTCGATCTGAAGCAGCCCGCATCGATCCAGACCGTGTTGGAACTGGCGGGCAAGGCCGACGCGCTGATCGAGGGCTTCCGCCCCGGCGTCACCGAGCGCCTGGGCTTGGGACCGGACACCTGTCTTGCGCGCAATCCGCGCCTGGTCTACGGCCGCATCACCGGCTGGGGGCAGGATGGTCCCTTGGCGCAGACCGCCGGCCACGACATCAATTACATCGCGCTGACGGGCGCGCTGCACGCCATCGGGCGCAGGGGCGAGGCGCCCGTTCCGCCGCTCAACCTCGTAGGCGATTTCGGCGGCGGCGGCATGGTTCTGGCCTTCGGCATCGCCTGCGCGCTATTCGAGGCGCGCGCCTCGGGCAAGGGCCAGGTGATCGACGCCGCCATGACCGAGGGCGCGGCCAGTCTGATGGCGATGTTTTACGGCCGCATGGCCGCCGGTCACTGGCGCGATCAGCGCGGCGTGAACGTGCTCGACACCGGCGCCCCCTGGTACGACGCCTACGAAACCGCAGACGGCAAGCACGTAGCCATCGGTTCCATCGAGGGCCGCTTCTACGCCGAGTTGCTGGCGCGGTTGGGCCTGGACGCAGGCACCCTGCCGGGGCAATTCGAATATGCGCGCTGGCCCGAACTGCGCGCCGCGTTCGCCGCCGCGTTCAAGCGCAAGACCCGCGACGAGTGGTGCCGCGAAATGGAAGGCTCGGACGTGTGCTTCGCGCCGGTATTGTCGCTGGCCGAGGCGCCTGAGCATGCGCACAACCGGGCGCGCGGCGCCTTCGTTGAAATCGACGGCGTGACCCAGCCCGCGCCGGCGCCGCGCTACTCGCGTACCCCGGGCGCCGTTGCGCGCGGCGCGCCGCGCCGCGGCGAAGGCGGGGCGCGAGCGCTCGCCGACTGGGGCTTCGGCACGACCGAGATCGAGGCAATTCGCGCGCGCGGCGCGCTGATGGTCGACAGCTGAGGAGCGCAGCGCGCGCTCAGCGCGCAGCCGGACGGCGCTGGCGGCCTGCCAGTGCCAGCCTCAAGGCCTGCCGCCACAGCCTGTGCTTGTAGGCGCGCGACATCGAGGCGTTGGCCGGGCTGGTCGAGGGCAGGCGGTTATAGCGCTGCGGCCCGAATCCGTGCGCAAGCAGAGGCAGCACATGCTTGCGGTAGCAGGCCTCGGCCTTGGCGCCGTTGAAGAATACCTGCGCAATCGCGGGATGGGCACGGTAGAACGACACGAAATCATTGGCGCAGATGCTGGCGTCGTCGATTGCCGAATCGAGACTGCCCTCGCGCGCGCAGGATGCGAGCACGTCCCACAGCGCGATGCCGCAGGATTTCAGCGCCTTTGCTCTGGCCGCGTAAGGCAATGAGGGCGCCGCACCGGTGACTTCACCGAGGATGCGCCAGAACAGATTCTGCGCGTGAGCATAATATTGTGCTGCCTCGAGCGAGGCCGTGCCCGGCATGCTGCCGAGGATCAGGATTCGCGCCTCCGCGTCCGCTATCGGCGGAAAACTCTGCACCTGCGGCATTGGTTTATTGCCTGGGCTGCACTTTGCCCGGGACCTTCATCGGCGGCTGCTTCGGCATGGCTTTGTCTCCGGATAAGAGGCCCCATACCAGCCAGGCACCGAGCACAGCCAACATGGCACACACGATCAGAACCTTGCGCAAGGCCCGGCGCTCGGCAGTCTCCGATTCTTCGATGCGGTCGAGCGTCTTGCGCACTTTGCGCAGCGCCGTCTGCTCTGCCAGGCGCTGCGCGTGTTGTGCGATCTTTGCGCGCTCGAGCTCGTCAGGCGTCTCGCTGCTCATGCCGTCCAGTTTACTTCAGACCTGCAAGGGCCGTCATCGCGCCGCGGGCATGAGCCCGCGCGCAAAACCGAGCAGCGGGTGCTCGCGGCCCGCGCTTTCTATTTGCTGGATATGTCCCGCATCATCCCGATGATCGCCGGCCGGTCGCGATGCGTCCCCCGCATGGCCCTCACCTCCACGTCGATGGCGGTGCCGTCTTTGCGCACGGCGGCGAAGACGTGGCAAATAGGACCCGCTTCCAGGTCGAGCAAACGACGCGAGCTTTCGGCTGTCGCCCCAAGGTCCTTCTCGGTCAGGACCGACAGCAATCCCTTGCCGATCAACTCGGCCGCGGAAGCGTAACCGAGAAGCTCGATAAACGGGCGGTTGCAGTACGCGAGCTTTTCATCCTGCACGACGAATATTCCCTCGAACCACTGTTCCACCAGGCTGCGGGCACGGATTTCGGCTTCGGCCGATTCGCTCTCGGCCTGCTTGCGTGCGCTGATGTCGCGCAAAGTAGCGACGGTTCTCAATTCGCCATCAGCACCGCGCACGATCGTTGCGGAAACCGAGCAGGGAACGTGGGATCCATCGCGGTTCCTGAATACCGATTCCACATCGATGGCCCGGCCGCCGTGCTTGATGGCTTGCAGGATGGTGTCTCTGTACTGGGCGTCGGCATAGAGCGCGTCAATCGACGTGCCGATGAGATCTTCCCTTTTGTATTGTCCGCGGGTCAGCGTCGCGATTTGGGGACTCATCTCCAGTACGGTGCCGTCCAGAGTCGCCTCGACATAGACGTCCTGCAGATTATCGTAGATGTGCCGGTATTTTTCCTCGCTCTCGCGCAGCTTGCGGTTCGCCTTATCCAGTTGCTCCAGCTTGTCGTCGACCTTGCGCGCCAGCGCCGACTCGTGCATTGCATGCGAAGCAAGCTCGTCCAGGGGCGCCGCCGGGGCGGGCGCTTCGTGGCCGCTCCATTGCTGCAGCACCGTGCGCAGTTCCCGCAGAAACACTTCGGCTTCCACAGGTTTGATGAGATAGCGCACCGCGCCCAGCGCGATGGCGAATTGCTCGTCGTCCGGGTGCACATAAGTTGCCGAGTAGAATATGAACGGGACGCGCCTGAGGGCAGGATCCTGCATCCATGCGCGGCACAGCGCGAAACCGTCCATCCTAGGCATCAGCACGTCGGAAACAATGGCATCGGGCCGTTCGCGCCGCGCGGCTGCCAAGGCCTCCAGCCCGTCGCCGGCGAGCGTGACGCGGTAGCCGTTGACCTCGAGCAGCATTTTGAGGAGGGTGCGGTTCTCCTCGTGGTCCTCGACAATCAGAACATGGTCCATGAAACACCCTCCTGCCGGAACATGGTGGCGCATCCGGCCGCAACTCGATCGTCCAGGGGCGCCGCCGGAGCCGGCGCCTCGTGCTCGACCCATTGCTGCAGCACCGTGCGCAGCTCCCGCAGAAACACCCTCGCTTCCACCGGTTTGATGAGATAGCGCGCCGCGCCCAGCGCCATGGCGAATTTTTCATCGTCCGGGTGCACATAAGTTGCCGAGTAGAAAATGAACGGGATGCGCCTGAAGGCAGGATCCTGCATCCAGGTGCGGCACAGCCCGAACCCGCCCATCCTCGGCATCAGCACGTCGGAAACGATGGCATCGGGTCGTTCGCGCCGGGCGGCAGCCAAGGCCTCCAGCCCGTCGCCGGCGACCGTTACGCGGTAGCCATTGACCTCGAGCAGCATTTTGAGGAGGGTGCGGTTCTCCTCGTGGTCCTCGACAATCAGAACATGGTCCATAAAGCGCCCTCCCGCCAGAACACGATCACGCATCCCGCCGGAACTCGAGCAGCCGGATTTTCAGGCATAGCCCGTGAACCGCCAGAGTTCGATCGTCTGCTTTCAGCACACATCGCGAAAATCTCCCTTGGACCAGCACCGCGCCAGTCTGTCGAACTATTGACAGGGAATTGTTGAAACCCCGGCGTGCCTGCCCGGCGACGAATTAGCCGGATTCAGCAATTTGCGGTAGCTCGATACAACGCCTTAAAAACAAAGCAAAACTGTTTACTTTGGCGCTGGCTCGATCCCTGTGACAGAGATACTGCAACTTCCGTGCCATTAACTGAGAAGGGGCAAAACAATTTCCAGATTGGGACATGGGAGGGAGCACAAAATCGCGGCCATGCGCGCAAACAGCTTGCATCCCGCCGAAGCGCTTTGAAAACCGCCTGGCCCGGCCTCAGAAAATGAACGCCTTTACCGCGGCCACGGTCGCAAGCGGATCTTCCTCCTGGGGCACATGGCCGAGCCGATCGAATACGATCAGGCGGCTGCCGGCGATATCGCGATGGAAGCTTTCCGCATCGCCCGGCGGAATGAGCCGGTCGCGCTGGCCCCACAGGATCAAGGTCGGAACTTTCAGCGCCGCGATGCGCTCGGGGTGGATGCCGGCCGGCGCTTGCGCGAACCTGCGTGCCAGCGCGCGCCGGTTGCCCTCGCGCAAGGTGAGCTCAAAATAACGATCCACGAGTACCGGCGTGACCTTGCCCGGATCGGCGTAGACGTTGCGCAGGCTGGATTCGATCACGCGGCGCGGCAGGGTGAACTC
Organism: uncultured Enterobacteriaceae bacterium; assembly: GCA_964601155.1. Classification (GTDB taxonomy): domain Bacteria; phylum Pseudomonadota; class Gammaproteobacteria; order Burkholderiales; family SG8-39; genus 2-12-FULL-64-23. The sequence continues at coordinate 29,839 of CAZRMO010000016.1, read as the reverse complement.
CATCAGCCGGTTCAGCAGCGGGATTCTCGCGATTAGAAATCCGAGCGGAAGCGACTCCGGCTGAAAGGGGTAGCCGGCTGCATCGACGAGAATCAGCTTTTCCACGCGTTCCGGATGTGCCAGTGCCGTTTCCCACGCCACCTGACCACCGAAAGAATTGCCGGCAAGCACGCAGCGCGACACGCCGAGTTCGTCCAGCATGGCGGCGACGAAACGCTGGTAGCGTTCGATGCGGTAGTCTGCATCCGGCGGCGGGCCGGTCAGGCCTATGCCGGGCAGATCGAAGCGAATTACGCGCCGCTCCGCCCTGAGTTCCTGCGCCCATCCCTCCCAAGTATGCAGGCTGGACGAGGTGCCGTGCAGCAGCACCACAGGAACCGGATCGTTGCCCGGGCCCTCGTCGCGCAGGTGCACGCTCATGCCCTGTACCTGTACGAAGCTTGAAGGCGGCTGCGCCCAGCGCGCCTTGAGTTCGGACAGCGGACGGTCAGGCGCCCAGGTCGCCGCCACGAATACGACAAGCACCAACGCCACGAAGGCCACGGCCGCCGCGAGGATTATTGCGATGACCATCATGCTGTGCAGTCGCGCTTCAGGCCGGCGCCCGGCGCCGCACCCTGGTTGCACCGCGCCCCGCGCTCACTCGTTGTCCCAAGCCTTGTCCGGCAGCGGCAGACCGGCGAAATCGGCGGCGCTGAGCCTGCCATCGGGTTCGATGCGTAGCGTGTCCAGGATCAGCAGCAGCTGCCGCGTGTGCTGGGCCGGGTGCCAGGCGCTGCGCTCCAGCACCACCCGCATCGCGTGCCTGCCGAAGTAAGTATCCATCATGCGCTCGCCGCTGCGGTCGGCGCAATTCGCCCACCATGCGTCCAGCTGCACCAGCACGCCCGCGCCGTAGCGCGCGAGATCGGCGCCGCTGCGCAGCGCCGGCTCGGCTTCGCGCATGATCAGCTCGTAGCTGAGCCCGCGGCCGTCGCGAGCCGCCTCCAGAAACGCCTCCACGATGCGGAATACATGGTGCCCCAGGGCGCGGATCGGGCGGTTGCGATTGCGGAAAGGCCGATCCAGACGCTCGGCCGGAATCTGCTGCAGATAACGCGCCGCGGCCGGCAGGACGATGCGGATTTTTCCGACCAGTTCCTCCGGACTCAGCTGCTCCTGCAGGCGAACGTCGAGGTTCAGAAAGCGGATGACATCGGTCAGCGTCTGCGCAAAGACGAACTTGTCGCCGCGCGCGACGACAGGCACGCTGCGCGCACCGAGCTTGCGCAGCGCCTCCATTCCGGCGGAATTGCCGTGCACGTTGATCGACTCGTAGTCGACGCCGTTCCTGGACAGGAATTCTTTGGTCCTAAGACAGCTCGTGCATCCCGGCTGCCAGAACACCTTGACCCTCTGGCCTGCGTCTTCGGCTGCGAGCATGGTCGGAGATTCCTGATGCAATTTACTTGATTTTCGAGTAGACCGTGGGCGCAAGCATATAGTTCTCGATGCGCTCGACGATCGGCCCCTGCGCCTCGGTCTTGGCACGCGCAGCAAGCCATTCCGGATCGGCGGCGAAAGCGTTCCACTTGCGCTCGCGCTCGGCGAGGCTCTCCCATTCGAGCATGTAGTACAGAGCGTGGTTCGAGGGGCCTATCAGGACGGTCCAGAAGCCAACTTGGCGAATGCCGTGCTTCTCCCAAATCTTGAGGGTGACATTGGCAAAGCGGTTGTTCACATCGCCGATACGACCCGGCGTGCAATGGTAGATGCGCAATTCGTGGATCATGATTCCTCGCTGTATATGATGGTTAAGCGTCCGGCGCGGGCGTCGAAGATGCCGCAATCTGTCGTCGCGAGCCAAGTATCCTCGACACAGGTAGCGCGGTCAAACACCCACTTTCATCCCGCAAGCTCGCGAATATTCGGTCCGCGGCTGCGCTGCGGCGAGACACGGCAGTCATACTCGCCAAGTCGCCAATTTAAGTCGGCGGCACGGGCGCGGCCTCAGCGCGAGCCGATCGCGGCGCCCAAAGTGTCGAGCGACCAAAATCGTCCGCTTTGCTCGACCTGATGCACCATGTCGACCACGCGTGCATTGAGCGGGGTTGCGACCCCCAACTCGCGGCCGAGCCGGACGACCTCGCCATTCAGGTAGTCGACCTCCGTAGGCCTACCGCGCTGGAGACTTTGCAGGGTCGACCCGATCAGCGGCCACCGCGTTTCCATGCGGCGTGCCTTGGCCGCAGCCACCGCGGCCGCGAGCCACAGCGGCAGCCACTGCATCGACTGGATCAGCGCGGCCGGCGTATCGGGAAGCGACTCCAAGCGAATCCCGGCGCGCTTGGCGACCCGCAGACCCTCGAGCATCACGCGCACCGCGAACCTGCGCAGATCGGGATAGGAATAGATCTCGCGGAAAGTGGCATTCGTCAGCGCGGGAAAGGCGTTATTCAGGTTGACGATCAGCTTGAGCCAATGCGCGCCGCGAATGTTCTGCGACAGCGTTGTCGGGACGGCATCGCGCAGTATCGCGGCGATGGCTTCGACTCGGGCGTCGTTCGGCCCAAACGGGCGACCGACGACCAGCGGGCCCGGGTAAAGCAGGGTCACCGTCCCCGGCGTGAGATAGTTGGCATGGATGTTGACCACCGCGCTGACGACTTGCGTCGCCGGGACGACGCTGGCCACCAGCGCGTCGCTGCGAACGCCGTTTTGGAAAGTGACCAGCGGCACACCGCCGAGAAAAGCCAGATTCGCCCGCACCGCGGCAAGCACGTCCTGCGTCTTCACGGTAAGCAAGGCGAACTCCGGGCGGAAAGCTAGCGCTTCCGCGGCCGCGATCGGGACGGTGAAAGCGCCCAGCGCGCCTTCCACGTGCAAACCCTCGCTGCGAATAACACGGACCTGCGCGGAGCGGCCGATCAAAGTGACCTTGTGCCCGGCGCGGCTCAACAGCGCGCCCAGCGCGCTGCCTATCGCGCCGGCGCCGATGATCGCAATGCCTATCATAGTCGCTTCACTTGTCGGACGGTCGCCGGCATCAGTATATATCCCGCTGCTGCGGCCTTGCGACTCAGCATTGCTGCGACGCAAGATAGGCAGAATCGCGCCGATCGGGTATCTTGGCCCCGCTTCAAAACGCGCAGGCGGGGATAAGAGCGGCAAAGCCGCCCGCCAAACTCATAACGAAGGAGGGGAACCCGATGCTGAACCTGAGAAAGTTAGGCAGTGCATTGCTCGCACTAGCAATGTTGACCTTGACGGCGACCGCCGTACAGGCGGCCACCAAGATCCATTGGTACGGGCAGGCCGCCTTCAAGATAGTGACGCCCAATGGCGGCGTGATCCTGATCGACCCCTGGCTGACCGTGCCGACCAACCCGGACAAGAACTCGATCGCCGAGTTGGGCAAGGTCGATTACATCCTGATCACCCACGGCCACGGCGACCACGTCGGCGACCTGGTAGCGATCGCCAAGAAAACCGGCGCCAAGGTGCTCGCGCCCTATGGCCTGATGTACAACTTGATTTCGGTGGTCGGCATTCCAAAGGAGCAGATGATCTACGGCGGCAACGTCGGCGGCACGATCGACCTGCCCAAGGCGGACGCCAAGGTCTGGATCGTCAACGCGGAGCACGGCTCGGAGCTGGTCCCGCCGGTGTATAAGGCCGCACCCGGCCAGCCGGCCGCGCTCGCCAGCGGCAACCCGGTCGGCTACGTGCTGATGATCAAGGGCGGGCCGACCATTTACCATACCGGCGACACGGGCGTAACCGAGGACATGAAGATCATCCCCATGTTCCATCACATCGACCTGATGCTGGCGTGCATCGGCGGCTACTTCACCATGGACCCGGCGGAGGCCGCGCTCGCGGTGCAGTGGGTCAAGCCGAAGCACGTAATTCCGATGCACTTCGGCACCTTCCCGCTGCTCTCCGGCACGCCGGCGCAGTTCGAGGCGGCGCTGAAGAAGCGCGGCCTGGGCAAGCGGATGATCGAAATGAAGCCGGGCGGCGACCTGACGTTCTAAGAGGGCATTAGGCGTACGAGGGGGAGGCTTCCCCTCGTTCTGCCCTAAGACCAGAGACTGCGCAGCTTCCCGGCGACGTCGACATTCGACCCGCCGCCGGCCGGAACATGTTCTGTCTCCGCCTCGCCCCAGGTGACGGACTCGAGGCGGGCCATCATTTCGCGCGTGAGAAAACGGCTTTTCGCGCCGTACACATGGCGGTCGCCGCTGCGCGACTGCTGCGTCACGTAGTACTTGAGTGGCGCGATCAGGTCGAGTTCGGTTTTCGCGCGCGTCATCGCAACATAGAGCAGCCGCCGCTCCTCCTCGATCAGCTCCGGCCGACCGGCCGAAAATTCCGAGGGGAAATTGCCGTCGGCGACATTGAGCAGATAGACCGAGTCCCACTCCTGGCCCTTGGCCGAATGGATGGTGGAGAGGATCAGGTAATCCTCGTCGAGCAGCGGCGTGCCCGATAGGTCGCCCGAGGCCTGCGCCGGATCGAGCGCGAGTTCCGACAGGAAGCGCTCGCGTGTGCCGAATTGCTGCGCGACGCGCTCCAGCTGCAGCAAGTCTCCGGCGCGCACCTCGGCGGCATCGTGCAGCCGCTCCAGATGCGGCTCGTACCATTCGCGCACCCGCCCCATCTGCCCCTGCCAGGGACCTTCGGGCAGGGCAAGCTCGCCCATCAGCGCCGCAAACGCCGGCCAAGCCGGGCGGGCGAGCGGCGGCGCGGCAAACCTGTGCAGGCCGGCCCAGGTATGCGCGCCGGCTTCGAAGGCGTCGAAGCACTTTGCCGCCGCGGCCGGCCCTATGCCCGGCATGAGCTGCAGCGCGCGGAACGCGGCGATGCGGTTCTTCGGATTGTCCGCCCAGCGCAGCAGCGACAGCGCATCCTTCACATGCGCCGCCTCGAGGAACTTCAGCCCGCCGTATTTGACGTAGGGGATGTTGCGCCGCACGAGTTCGAGTTCGAGCACATCGGAATGATGCGAGCTGCGAAACAGCACCGCCTGACGCTTCAGCGCGACGCCGCGCTCGCGCGTCTCGAGTACGCGCGTCACTACGTACTGCGCCTGTCCGAGGTCGTCGAGCACCGTCACATAGCGCGGCCGAACGCCCGCGCCGCGCCTGGCGGTCAGCGTCTTGCGGTACTGGCGCTCGCCGCCGGCGATCAGCGCGTTCGCCGCATCGAGTATGCCCTGTGTCGAACGGTAGTTCTGCTCCAGCGTCACCACCTCGGCTGCAGGTGAATATTGCGCCGGGAAGCCGAGAATATTCTCCACCGTGGCCGCACGAAACGAGTAGATCGACTGTGCATCGTCCCCGACCACCGTCAGACCTTGGCCCGAGGGCCGCAGCGCGCGCAGGATCTCGGCCTGCAGCAGGTTGGTGTCCTGGTACTCGTCCACCAGGATCTGGTCGAACTGCGCGCCGATCTCGCGCGCGAGCGCCGCGTCCGCCGCCATCGCGTGCCAGTAAAGCAGCAGGTCGTCGTAATCGAGCGCCTGATTGGCAAGCTTTTTCTCGACGTAGGCGCGGTACAGGCCGGTCAGTTCGCCTTCCCACTCGGCGCACCAGGGAAACACGTTTTGCAGCGTCTCGGCGAGCGGCCGCTGGGTGTTCACGCGATGCGAGTAGATCGCGAGGCAGGTATCCTTGCGCGGGAAGCGCTTCTCCGCCTTGGTGAGTCCGCGCTCGTGGCGCACCACGTCCATCAGGTCCGCCGCATCGCCGCGGTCGAGCACGCTGAAATTCGCCTCCAGCCCGACGCGCGGCGCATAGCGACGAATCAAGCGATTGGCGACCGAATGGAATGTGCCCGACCAGGGCAGCTTCACTTCCCCGCGCGCTTCGCCGACGATGCGCTGCGCCCGGCGCGTCATTTCCACCGCCGCGCGGCGCGTGAACGTGAGCAGCAGGATGCGCTGCGGGTTCACGCCTTCCTGCACCAGGTGCGCCACGCGGTGCGCGAGCGTGTTGGTCTTGCCGGTGCCGGCGCCGGCGATGATCAACAGCGGGCCGGCGCGAAACGCGCTGTCGGCAGCACGTTCGCCGTAGCCAGCCGCCGTGCGCTGTGCCGAGTTCAGCTTTTCCAGAGCGGAGACAGTTGCCATGCGGCAACTATAATGGATAGCTGTACGTTTATCCAGTCAACGCCGCGGCGCATTGGCCACCTCGCGTGTCCAGCGCAGGATCTCATCGATCGATGCGGTGGGTGCGCCCAGGTGGTTGGAATCCGGCTGGTAGAGCACGGTCAGCGGGTTGGCCGGAAGGCGTTGATACAGCGGAATGTTCATCTTGCGCAGCCCGGGATAGTCGTTCGTTGCGACCAGCCACAGCACCGGCGTCTGCGGCCGCACCATGGGCACGGCCCGGGCAAGGTTCATGGCGCCCTGCGGGTCGAACCACTGGAGATAGACCGCGGCTTTCGCATGCACAGGCCAGCTTCCGCGGCTGCCTTCGTGGTCGAGAAATTCCATCACGTCCTCGCCCTTGCCTGCGGCGACCGCCGCGCGTGCGCGCGCCACCGACGCGCCCAGTTCTTCGCGGAAAACCTTGCTGCCGGCACTGCCGCCCGGCGTAATCGCGATCACGCCGTCGAGGGCATGTCCGGTCGCAAAGTGGATCGCGAATACGCCGCCCTGGCTGTGGCCGGCGACGAACAGCTTTTGTGCACCCTTGTCGCGCAGCCCGGCGAGAGCGGCCTCTACCTCGGCTTCCGCCGCGCTCACGCCCACGTCGTATCCACGCCTGCCGGACCAGGGCATCTCCAGGTTGGCCACCAGATACCCCTTGGCGGCGAGCGCCGATGCCAAGCCGGCCACCGGCCCTTTGGGCGAACTGCCCTTGCCGTGCATGATGACGATGCCGATAACCGGCGGATCAGCCAGGACAATGCGCGGCAAAGTCGTCCCCAGCGCAACCAGCAAGAACACCAACACGTTTCGAATCAACCGTGCCATATCACTGCTCCTTCTCATCATCAAAGGATCGACAGCGCCCGCCGCCCTATCTGCCGCCCGCAAGGTCGATGAAAGTGCCGGTCGCATACGAAGCCTCGTCCGACAGCAGCCACAGGATCGCGCTCGCGACTTCCTCAGGCTGTCCGCCGCGCTTCATCGGCACCGTATCCTTGATCCGATCCACCCGGCCGGGTTCGCCGCCGCTGGCGTGGATGTCGGTATAGATGAAGCCGGGCCGAACGGCGTTGACGCGTATGCCCTCGGTCGCGACTTCGCGCGCGAGGCCTATGGTAAGCGTGTCGACCGCGCCCTTGGATGCGGCGTAATCGACGTATTCGCCCGCCGAGCCCAGACGCGCCGCAGCGGACGATACGTTGACGATGGCGCCGCCGCTGCCGCCGCGCCTGCTCGACATGCGCCGCACGGCTTCCCGGGAGCACAGAAAGCAGCTCGTGACGTTCGCCGCAAATACCCGGGTGAGGCGCGCTGCGTCCATGTCCTCGACCCGCATTTGCGTTTCGAGTATGCCCGCGTTGTTGACCAGAGCCGTTAGCGGGCCCAGCCGCCGGTCTACGGTCTCGAACAATTCGACGACCTGTGCCTCCGCGGCGACGTCGGCCGCCACGGCGATGGCCCGCCCGCCGCCCGCTTCGATTTCCGCGACCACGGCATCGGCGGCCGCCCGATTCTTCAGATAGTTCACGCACACCGCGTATCCGCGCGCGGCGGCAAGCCGCGCCGTCGCCGCGCCTATGCCCCTGCTCGCTCCGGTGATCACGATTACTTTTTTCATCTTCAACGATCCGCCCCTTGCTTGCGGCGTGTCAGTGCCCTTGTTGCACTATCTGCGCCAGAGTTTCGCCGCTCAGCGAATGCGCCTGGCCGAATCCCGCGACAAAGCGGGCCGAATCCGGCCGGATCAGGAAAATCGAAAAGTCGGCAAAGCCGAACATCTGCTCGGCATCGGGAAAGCGCGCCAGGTACGCAGCCCTGAATCCCGGCAGCTCGCGAGAACTGGCAGGAATGCGCCGCGCCAGCCCCCGCACCGAAACCCGCCGTAGCGCCAAGGGCGATTTCCCGCCGCCCTCGGCCTCGGCGACGAGCAGGCTCACGCGCGTGTCGGCGAGCATGTCCTTGGTATGCGCCGCCAGCTTGCTCACGTGCACGATAAAGCCGGATCCGTCGGCGGCAAGCGCGTACGGAACCATTGAGACGAAGGGCGCGCCGTCGCGCAGGGTGCCCAGGGCCGCGGTCCTGCGCTGGCGCAGCAGCCGCGCCAGAAGTTCGCTCAGTTGCGCATCCATCGCGCTAAAGCCGGCGCGCTAGAGCCCGCGCGAGATCAGCTCGCGCATGACTTCCGACGTCCCGCCGTAGATGCGCGACACGCGCGCGTCGACGAAGGCGCGCGCGATCGGATATTCCATCATGTAGCCGTAGCCACCGTGCAGCTGCAGCATGTCGTCCAGGCCCGCGCACAGCGTCTCGGTGGTGAACAGCTTCGCAATCGCCGCCTCTTCCACGGTCAGCTTGCGCCGCAGGTGCTCGGCCAGGTAATGATCGACCATGATGCGCATCGCCGTCGCCTTCGCCTTGATGTCCGAGAGCTTGAACTTGGTGTTCTGGAAATCGAACACGGTCTGGCCGAACACCTTGCGATCGCGGGTATAGCGTATCGTCTCGGCCAGCATCGCCTCCATCTTGGACGCGGCGCCGATGGCGATGATGAAGCGCTCCTGCGCGAGTTCCTGCATCAGGTGGATGAAGCCCTTGTTCAGCTCGCCCAGCAGGTTCGTCGCCGGCACGCGCACCTCGTCGAAGAATAGCTCCGCGGTGTCGGCCGCGTTCTGGCCGATCTTCTCGAGCTTGCGCCCTTTCTTGAATCCGGCCCGGTCGGCTTCGACCAGGAACAGCGACACGCCCTTGGCAGCGGCGGCGGGGTCGGTCTTGGCCACGACCACCACCAGGTCGCAATTGAGGCCGTTGCTGATGAAGGTCTTGCTGCCGTTGATGACATATTCGTCACCCTGCTTCACCGCAGTCGTGCGTATGGCCTTTAGGTCGGAACCGGCGCCGGGCTCGCTCATGGCGATGGCGAGTATGCACTCGCCGCTCGCGCACTTGGGCAGCCAGCGGCGTTTCTGTTCCTCCGTGCCCAGGCGAAATATGTACGGCGCGATGATGTCCGAATGCAGGTAGAAGCCGGGGCCGCTGATGTTGGCCGAAGCCAGCTCCTCGATCAGCACGGCGCAATGGCCGAAGTCGCCGCCGCCGCCGCCGTATTCCTCCGGCAGCGAAGTGCACAGCAGCCCTTCCTTGCCGGCCTTGAGCCAGGTCTCGCGGTCGACGCAGCCGGCCTCGTCCCACTCGGCCTGGCGCGGCAGGCACTCGCGCTCGACGAAGCGGCGCACCGTGGCGCGGAACATCTCGTGGTCTTCGCGGTAGACACTGCGCTTGATCATCGCCGGGGGCTCCATGTCAGACGAAGGACTCGCCGGCTTTCGCCTTGGCGCGCACGATGTCCGGGCAGGCGTAGCGCTCGCCGAATTTGGCCGCCAGCTCGTCGGCGCGCGCGGCGAATTTCGCCACGCCCTCGGAGTTGATGAACTGCAGCGCTCCGCCGCCCCAGGCGGGGAAGCCGATGCCGAAAATCGAGCCGATGTTCGCATCGGCGACGTTTCTGACCACCCCTTCCTCCAGGCAGCGCGCCGCCTCGATCGCCTGGATATAGAGTATGCGGTCCTTCAGCTCCTGCATCTCCCAGGCAATAGCGGGCTTTTCGAACAGGCGCTTCAGCTCGGGCCAAAGGAATTTCTCGCCGCCCGCCGGGTATTCGTAGAAGCCGGCGCCGCCTGCGCGTCCCGGGCGCTTGAATTCGTCCACCATGCGATCGACCAGCGCGAACGCGGGATGCTGTCGGTAGGTCTTGCCTTCGGCGGCAAGATCCGTCACGGCCTGCTTGCGCGCCATTTGCGCGAGTTTCATCGACACTTCATCGGCGATCGCGAGCGGCCCCACCGGCATGCCGGCCTGTCGCGCGGCATTCTCGATCACCGGCGCCGGGATGCCTTCGAGCAGCATCGCCTGGCCTTCGCTCACCCAGGTGCTGAACACGCGGCTGGTGAAAAAGCCGCGCGAGTCGTTGACTACGATCGGCGTCTTGCCGATCTGCTGCACGTAGTCGAAGGCGCGCGCGAGCGTCGCATCCGAAGTAGCCTTGCCGACGATGATCTCGACCAGCTGCATCTTGTCCACCGGCGAGAAGAAATGCAGTCCGACGAAGCGCTCGGGGTGCTGCGCGGCTTTGGCGAGCCCTGTGATCGGCAGGGTCGAAGTGTTGGACGCGAAAATCCCGTCCGCCGCCAGCTTGGGTTCGGCCTCTTGCGTGGCCTGCGCCTTCAGCTCGCGATTCTCGAATACGGCTTCGATGATCAGGTCGCAGCCGGCGAGGTCCTCGGCCGATGCGGTGGGCTTGATCAGTTCCAGCGTCTGCTTCGCGCCCGTTTCATCGCTGCGGCCCTGCTTGATGCGTTTCTCCAGCAGCTTCGCGCTGTAGGCCTTGCCGGTCGAGGCCTGCTCGAGCGTGACGTCCTTCAGCACGCAGGGAATGCGGCGCATGGCGTTGGTCCAGGCGATGCCCGCGCCCATCATGCCGGCGCCGAGTATGCCCACTTTGCCGGCTTTCCATTTCGGCGCGTCCTTCGGGCGCGAGGCGCCCGACTTGATCGCGTTGAGGTTGAAAAAGAACGCGGTGATCATATTGTGCGCGGTCTGACTCGTCATCAGCCTGGCCAGATAGCGCGACTCATTGCGCATGGCGGAGTCGAAGTCGGTCAGCGTGCCTTCGACCGCGCAGGCGAGTATCGCCTCGGGCGCCGGATACAGGCCGCGCGTCTTCTGCGTCAGCACTGCGGGCGCCGCCACCACCAGCATGCCGGTCGCGGGGGAGCGCGCACCGCCGCCGGGTATCTTCCAATCCTTGCGGTCCCAGGGCTGCTTCGGCTCCGGATTGGCGGCGATCCATTCGCGCGCGCGCTGCATGAGCGCTGCGCGGTCGGCGACCAGTTCGTCGACCAGCCTCAGCTTCAGCGCCTCATCCGGTCGCATGAGCTTGCCTTCCGCCAGGTACGGCAGCGCCGCCTGCAAGCCGAGCAAGCGCACCATTTTGGTCACTCCGCCGCCGCCGGGCAGCAGGCCCAGGCTCACCTCGGGGCAGCCGAGCTGGATTTTCGGGTCGGCGATGCAGATGCGCCCGTGCGCAGCAAGGCAGATCTCCCAGCCGCCGCCGAGCGCGGCGCCGTTGATCGCCGCCACCACCGGCCGCCCGCAGAGTTCCAGTTTGCGAAATGCGGTCTTCATCGCCTCGATGCTGCGATATGCCTCGGGCGCGTCTTTCTCGCGCAGGCGCAGCATGGCCTTCAAGTCGGCGCCGGCGAAGAAGCTCGTCTTGCCCGAAGCCAGTATCACGCCGCGCAGCTTGTCCTTTTCCGCGTCCACGCGCGCGGCGCAGGCGATGAAATCCTCGTGCCAGGCCTGCGACATGGTATTGACCGGCCCGTCGGGGCTGTCGAAAGTCAGGGTGACGATGCCGTCGGCATCGATTTCGTAGCGTATTTGGTTCATGGTCTTCTTCTCGGTAGGTAGGAAAGGAGTTTTGCCATTCCGAGTCCCCCAGGGGACCTTCCCCTCCAGTGGGTTCGAGACCTTCGGGGCGAAGCCCGAGGAATCTGCTGTTGATTACAACAAAAAGCAGATTCCTCGCGTGGCTCGGAATGACAAGCGACGGCAGTCGCTTACAAGCGCTCGATGATCGTGGCGATGCCCATGCCGCCGCCGATGCACAGCGTCGCCAGGCCGTAGCGCAGCTTGCGCCGCTCCAGTTCGTCGAGCAGCGTGCCGAGGATGATCGCGCCGGTCGCGCCCAGGGGATGCCCCATGGCGATCGCGCCGCCGTTGACGTTGACCTTTTCCGCCGGCACGCCGAGCTCGCGCATGAACTTCATCGGCACCACCGCGAAGGCCTCGTTGACTTCGAACAGGTCGATCTGGTCCACTGTCATCTTCGCACGCGCGAGCGCCTTGCGCGCAGCCGGCGCCGGACCAGTGAGCATGATGGTCGGGTCCGCGCCGGTGATCGCGGCGGCGACGATGCGGCCGCGCGGGGTGAGGCCCAGGGACCTGCCCTTCTGCTCGCTGCCGATCAGGATCGCAGCGGCGCCGTCGACGATGCCGGAGGAATTGCCGGCGGTATGCACATGGCGTATGCGCTCGACCTGAGGATATTTCTGCATCGCCACAGCGTCGAAACCGATTTTTCCGGGCTGATCGAAAGAAGTCTTCAGCGCGCCCAGCGCTTCCATGGTCGTGCCCGGCCGTATGGTTTCGTCCTGCTCCAACACCGGCATGCCGATCCGATCGATCACCGGGACGATGGATTTGTCGAAATAGCCCGCGGCGCGCGCGGCGGCCGCTTTCTTGTGCGAACCCATGGCGAATTCGTCCACCTGCTCGCGCGTATAACCCTCCAGCGTCGCGATCAGGTCGGCGCTGATGCCCTGCGGGATGAAGTGGGTGGCAAGGCTGGTCTCGGGATCCTGCGCCCAGGGACCGCCGTCGGAGCCGATGGGCACGCGCGACATCGATTCGACGCCGCCGGCGACCACCAGATCCTCCCAGTCCGAGCGGATTTTTTGCGCCGCGATGTTCACCGCCTCCAGGCCGGAGCCACAGAAGCGGTTCAGTTGGAAGCCCGCGGCCTTCCAGTCCCAGCCGGCCGCGAGCGCGGCAGTCTTGCCGATGCAGGCACCCTGCTCGCCTATGGGCGAGACGCAGCCCATCACCACGTCGTCGACCTGGGAAGTGTCCAGGTCGTGGCGGTCGGCAAGCGCGTTCAACGCGCCCGCGAGCAGATTGACCGGCTTGATGTCGTAGAGGGCGCCGCTGGACTTGCCGCGGCCGCGTGGCGTGCGGATTGCATCGAAAATCATGGCTTCGGCCATGGTGGCCTCCTGGAACGGATTGAACATGGATGGGCGCAAGCGAGACGCGCCGCGGAAGTTCGATGATACCGCTGTTCGTCACCGGACGCCCGGCGGGCATTCGTCCTATCCGGCTTGCTTCGACCGATCATGACAGCGCATGCACGCCGCTTGCGCAAGGACTCGAATTGGCCCGTTGGGGCCGGTCAACTCCACTATAATTGCAGCCTTCCGCGCGGGGCCGGGCGTTCCCGGACAGAGTTGAGAGTGAGCCGCGAACAGCGATGGATGCGCTGCCCCGCCCCGGGAAACCGCGCGCGCGGCTCGACGCGGGAATTTCGCTTAAAGGACCATCCGACCGATGCAGCAAATGTTCGCCTTGCTCGCGCCGTGGGAGTTTTCCCCCGTGGTGTTTGCCGCATGCGTGCTCACGCTCACGTTCTATCTGCGCGGCGTGGCGCGGCTCGAGCGCGCCGGCGCGCGGGTCAGCCGGTGGCGGATGTTCTCCTTTTTCGTCGGCTTGCTGCTCATCTACGCGGTGTTGCAGACCTATTTCGACTACTTGTCGCAGCACATGTTCTGGGTGCACCGGCTGCAGCATCTGGTGCTGCATCACCTGGGGCCGTTTCTGATCACCATCGCCATGCCCTACGAGGCAATCAAGGCGGGATTCCCCCGATGGAAAGGGCGCGGCGGGCCGATCGGCATCCTGCTCAGCCGGGTCGTCGCATCGATTTACGCCGTCCTGCAGAACGCGATCGTCGCGCCAGTGCTGTTCGTCGGGCTCATTTTTTTCTGGTTGATCCCGACCATCCACTTCTATGCCATGCTCAGCCTGCCGCTATACAACGCGATGAACTGGAGCATGGCGCTCGACGGCCTTTTGTTCTGGTGGTTCTGCCTGAAACCCGCGCCCGACGGTGAGCGCCCCCATCCGGGATACGGAACGCGGGCCGTCATACTGGCCCTGATCGCCTTCCCGCAAGTCATCCTGGGCTGTTACATTTTTCTAAGCCCCAAATCGCTTTATTCCGTATACAACGTTTGCGGGCGGGCATGGCCAATCAGCCCGCTGGTCGACCAGCAGATCGGGGCGCTGATCATCTGGATACCGGGCGCCATGATGAGCGTCATCGCCGCCATACCGGTGCTGCGCCTGTGGATGCGCGCGGACGGGAAAGCGCGCGGCGGAAATACGCTCGCGCTCGGCGTCGCGGCAAAGAGCTCGCGCGGAATATGACGACCGGCCGGCGGCCGGGCGCTCGACGATTGGACATCCGGCAAGCGAGCGCCAAGTTCGCCCGATCCGCCGGCCTTATCGTCCACGCGCCCCGCGATCACCGTCCACTGGAAACGGTCGATGATTCGCTAATACGTCTTTGCTGCCGGGCGCGGCTTGCATGCGCCTTCCGCCGAAGCGCAGATAGAACCCCTGGCCCGCCGCCGAAAGCAAGTACACCGTACCCGCCACCAGGACGATGGTGGCGCCGGCGGGCAGGTCGGGTTCATAAGAAAGCGCCAGCCCCGCGCCGGTGAACATCACCCCGAGCAGCGTCGCCACGAACATCATGGCGGCGAGCGAACGCGCATACTGGCCGGCGATGGCGGCCGGCAGAGTTAGCAGCGCGATCACCATGATCAGGCCCACCACCTGGATCAGGATCACCACGGTCAAGGCCACCATCCACAGCAGCACGAGATAGAACAGGTCGACAGGCACGCCGCGCAGGCGCGCGAACTCCTCGTCGAAACACACCGCGAGGAACGCTTTTCGAAACAGCAGCACCAGAACGACAATCGCGCCATCCAAGGCGGCAATGAGGAAAAGATCCTCGCGCGGCACCATGAGTATGCTGCCGAACAGATAGCTCACGAGGTCCGCGTTGTAACCCGGCGTGCGCGAGATGAACAGTATGCCGGTCGCCATGCCGATCGCCCACAGCGCGCCGATGATAGTGTCCTCGTGCTGGCGCAGACGCAGACTGACCCAGCCGATGATGGCAGCCGCCAGCAGCGCGGAGACGAGCGCGCCGCCGATCGGGCTCCTGCCCAAAAAATAGGCGATGCCCATGCCGCCGAGGACCGTGTGCGCGATCCCGCCGGCGAGGTAGCCGATGCGCTTGACCACGACGTAGCTGCCGACGATGCCGCAGGCGATGCTGGCCAGCACGCCGGCCACGAGGGCATGCTGTAAAAACGCATGGCCGGCAAGTGCCTCCAGGAACGCGCTCATGATCTCTTCACCTCCTCGCCGGCTATGCCGTGAGGAATAAGGTGCACGGGCATGCCATACAGTCTCTGGATCACTTCGGCACCAATCGGCACCGGCTGGTGGCACAGCAAGGTGCGGTTAAGGCAGGCCACGCGTGTCACGTAGCGCGAGATGAAACCGATATCGTGGGAAACCACGACAATGGTCATGCGCTGGTTCAGCGTCTTGAACAGGTCGAAAATATCGGTCTCGGCGCGCATGTCGATGTTGGCGGTAGGCTCGTCCAGTATCAGGATGCGCGGGTCGCCGGCGAGCGCCCGCGCCACCAGTACCCGCTGCACTTGTCCGCCCGAGAGCGTGCCCAGCGGGCGCCGGCGCAGGTCGAGCACCTCAGTCTCGCCCATTACGCGACGCGCTACTTCGCGGTCTGCCGCGCCATAGCCGCCCAGCAAGCGTGTCGCGCCGAGCCGTCCGAGCAGCACCGTTTCCTCCACCGAGATCGGAAAGTCGCGCACGTAGCGGGCATATTGCGGCACATAACCGATCATCCGCCGCGCTGCCTGAGGCGTCCCGCCGGCCACGCGCACTTCGCCCGAAACGGGTTTCAACAGACCGAGCACGAGCTTGAGCAAGGTGCTCTTGCCGCCGCCGTTCGGCCCCACCAGGCCAAGGAACTCGCCTTCCTCGACGGCCAGGCTGATGCGCTCCAGCGCCGGGGGGCCGACGTCGTAGGAGAAAGAGACGTCCTTCAGTTCAACGATCGCCGTCACTTCAGGGTCTTAGCGAATTCGCGTGCGACGTGCAGCAGGTTTTGCGGATAATTTTCCGCCAGCGGGTCCACCGCAACCACCCGCGCGCCGAAGGTTGCGGCTACGGTTTCTGCGGTACGCCTGCTGAACTGGGTCTGCACGAAAATAGCCTTTACGCCCTCCCGCTTGCCCAGATCGATCACGCGCGCGAGCGACTTGCCGCCTGGCTCCTTGCCTTCGGCTTCGATCGGAATCTGGCGCAGTCCGTAGTCTTTCGCGAAATAGCCCCAGGCCGGATGGAACACCATGAAAGACTTACCCCGGGCCGGCGCCAGGATCGTCCGGATCTCGCTGTCCAGCGCGTCCAGCTCCGCGATGAATGCGCGATAGTTCGCTTCGAATTCGCCGCGGTGGTTCGGCTCGGCCCCGATCAGGGCGTCGCGGATAGTTGCCGCCATGATCTTCACCCGCCGCGGGCTGGTCCAGATGTGCGGGTCGGTCCCGCCGGGCTCGCCGCCCGGCCCGACCAGGGGCAACAAGGCAATGCCGCGCTGCATCGGCACCTGGCGCAGGGCCGGATTCGCGGTCAGGATGCGCTTCATCCAGGTGTCCTCGAACGGAACCCCGATCGAAAAATAAAGCCGCGCATCCGATAGCGCCGTCATCTGCCGCGGCGTCGGCTCGTAGGTCTCGGGGCTTTGCCCTGGCCCCACCATCACCGAAACCGCAACCTGCGCGCCGCCGACGCGTTCGACGAAGTACTTCTGCGGCAGGATGCTCACAAAAACGGCGAGCGGCGCGGAAGCGGGCGCAGCGGCCGCCGGAAAAGCCCAAAGCGCGGTCACCAACGCGATGATTCTGACAATAGTATCCAAGCTCAGCGCTCCTTCTGTGCCGCGGCCACGACGAATGCACACTGGCCGCGCCCCTCCCGCAGGGGCTCAATCTGCCGCGTCTCCGGCAGGGGATGCGCGAGCGTCTGGCCCCAAGCGCCAATCGCGAAGTCGGTTTCCTGCAGAAGCCGCGCCACCTCGTCAGCAGAGTAAAAAGTGGCCTCGCGGTAAAACACATTCTCCGCCTGGTGCGCCAGATAATCCTGGCCCATGGCGCTCGCCCGGTCGATGAAACCGATCACCAGGCGCCCGCCCGGCTTGAGCACTCTGCGCGCCTCGGCAAGCATCCGCGCTGGCGAGTCCACAAAGCAGATGGTGGTCACCACCAGGGCGTGGTCGAAGCTGCCGGCTGCGAATGGCAGCTTTTCGGCCACGCCTTCGGCGACTTCTATCCCTCGCGCGGCAGCGTGGGCAAGCATCGCACTGGAGGGATCCACGCCCACCTGCACCCCCAGCGGCGCAGCGAAGCGGCCGCTGCCCACCCCAATCTCGATACCCCGTCCAGTCCACGGCACGAACGGGCGCAGGGCGAGTAGCTCCGAAACATAAGCGGCCTCGTGGTTTTCGAACCACGCCTCGTAGCGCTGATGGTGGGCCTCGAAAGGGGCAACTCTAGGCACGGGACAGCAACTCCCTCAGCACATCAACGAAGCGACGGTTGTCTTCAGGCAATGCCGTGGTGACGCGCATATAGCCTGGACCGAGCGCT
The DNA here is from genome assembly GCA_964601155.1 of uncultured Enterobacteriaceae bacterium. Lineage (GTDB taxonomy): Bacteria > Pseudomonadota > Gammaproteobacteria > Burkholderiales > SG8-39 > 2-12-FULL-64-23. The sequence continues at coordinate 12,340 of CAZRMO010000016.1, read as the reverse complement.
CGGTCGTTCAAGGGCTTGATCAGAATTCCCTGTGCCTTCAGCGCTTCCGCCAGATGCGCGGCATCGTGCGGCGCGAAATCGGCGAGGAAGAAATAGGTCTGGGTCGGATAGGTGCGTACGCCGAGGGTGCGCAACTGCGCCGCGAGTTCCTCGGTCCATGCGTGCAACTGCGCGGCACGGGCGCGAATCGCATCCTCATGCTGAAGCGTGGCGATGGCCGCCGCTTCGCTGGGACGCGCGAGCGGGTAGGCGTCGTTGTGGCTGTTCAGATCATCGGCGATGGCCTCGGGCAAGATGGCGTAGCCGATGCGAAAGCCCGCCAGGCTGTGCGCCTTGGACAGGGTGCGCGTCACCAGCAGGTTGGGATACTGCGGCACCAGATGCGCAACTGACTGCCCGGCCAGGCCGATGAACGCCTCGTCGATCAGGAAGCGCGTTCTCGGGTGGCGGCGCAACAACTCCGGCAAGGGCGCCATGTCGAAGACGCCGCCATTGGGATTATTGGGGTTCACGATCACCGCGAGCGTGGTGCCCTGCGGAATCGCCAGTTCGGCAAGATCAAAGGCAAAGTCATTTTCGGGCAGCAACCGTGTTTCCGTATAGTGGCGCGCGATCTCCGGAAAGAGTACATAGGTCGGCGTCAGCAGGTGGGCTTGCTGGCCGTAGCGGTCGAAGATCTGGCGCAGGATGAGTTCGGAGCCGGCGTTGATGTGCATGAGCCGCTCGGGAACGCCGAGCTGCTCGTTGATGAGCCGGCGCAAACGCGCCGAATAGGGCTCGGTATAGAAGTTGCTGTGGGGCACCTCGGCTTGGGCGGCGGTGATCGCCTCGTCGATCGGCGGCAGGGGGTTTTCGCACAGCAACAGTTTGATGCCCTGGAAAGTGCCGCCGCCTTTCTCCGCGATCGCGCTCACGCCCTGCCGCTTCCACGCATACGGCGCCCCGCGCCGCGCCCGCCTTGGCCGCCCGCAGAACGCTGCGCGCAGCGCTGAAACGCAGGCAGGTGCCTGTCCTGAGAGGCCGAACGCAGCGCTTGAAAGACGGCGAGGATGTCGGGCCGGCGCGTGCTCGCGAGCAGGCGGTCGTAGAGCGCTGCGTTGTCGATCTCCGCCTGCACCGCCGCGACACAGGCCGCGGCGACGCCTGGGTAGCGCGGCGTCTTTCCCGACCACGGATTAGGCGGCACAGGCAGGCTGTAACGCTCGAACAGCGTCAGCAGCGCCGCGATATGCCGCGCCTCGGCCTCGACGATGTTTATGAACGGGCGCACCTGACCGAAGTCGCGAATCACCTGGTCGTAAGTCGCATGCGACTTGTATTCGTCGTCGAGGGCCGCGAGCAGCGCTTGTGCTTCCTGTTGGTCCAGTTCGATCGATGCGTCCATCACATGGACTCCTTGTCACGATGACGTTTTGCTCGGGCAGGCGCGATGCTCACTCGACCTTCCCCCGCAGTTGCGGCCAGAGCATCAGCCCCGGCGCCAGCGCGGCGCCCACGGTCCGGCCGATTTGCGTTACTTCAACAGACCGCGCGCCCTCATGCGGTCGCAGACGTTCTGGCGCGGCGGCGCCACGGCGCTACTCGTGAGCAATCGGTTTGTCGGTGAACAGGTAATCCTTCAGTTCCTTGGCGAACGCAGGGTCGTTGCGGCGGATCCATTCCAACAACATGGCCGCATGCTCCTTCTCCTCGTCGCGGTTGTGGGCCAGGATCGCCCTCAACTCCGCGTTCTTGCACACCGCGGCCCGTTGCTGGTACCAATCGACGGCCTCCAGTTCCTCGATCAGCGAAACGAGCGCGCGATGGCCGTCGCGGTTCTCGTCGCTCAACTCTGCTACGGGTTCGTGATATCCCTCATGCGACATGGTAGTTCTCCCAATAGCCGCGCCGGCTCCGGTGTCCGGCCTGCGAATTCATGGAAATGGGGGGATCCGGGGCTCGGTGCCGCCGATCTCCACGCCGGGCAGATGCATCCTCACCCGCTCCTCGATCTCCGCGACTCGGGAGCGGGGCACGTCGGCCATGACCAGAAGTGCGCCGTTCTCGATCGCATCCGCGAACTTCCGGTGTCGCGTGTTGCCGACATTCATTCCGACCATGCCGCCTAGCCATGCGCCGACGCCTGCGCCACCCAGCGAGGCGGCGAGCAGCACACCGCCGGCAATCACCACCGGGGCTCCCGGCAGCGCCAGGCCGACGAGGCCCGCGAGCATCCCTGCCGCTCCACCCATTCCCAGGCCGCGCTGTACCGCCGGGACAAAGTCGCTTTTTTGCAGCAGATTCGCCTCGGGCAGATCTTCGAGCGGCGTGCCGCGTTTCGCGAGCACGTGGAGATGGCGCTCCTCGACGCGCGCCAACAGCAACTCATCGACGATGCGCTTGGCCATCGGAACATCTTTAACGAGGAAGTAGATTCTCCGCATTGAATTCTCCCGCTTGCACGCATTGGAAAGCGTTCGGTGGGCGCATCGCAATCAGTCTTGCGTTGATCCCCGCACAGCCATTTCCAATCCATTTGTTACAAATGATGCGCTGCAGGACCCGCCTCCGGTTTGATATTCCTCAACGCTGGCGCACTTTGTCGTCCGACACTGAAAGGCGCGATCCACGCACCCCGCGAGCGAACCAAAGCAGGAGCTACTCAGTCCTCGAGCAGGCTGCGCAGCATCCAGGCAGTCTTCTCATGCACTTCCAGGCGCTGGGTCAGCAGATCGGCCGTAGGCTGGTCGTTCGCTGCTTCCACCAAAGGGAACAATTTGCGCGCCGTGCGCGCCGTGGCTTCCTGCGCAGCGACCAGCCGGCGGATCATGTCGGTCGCTTTGGGTACGCCCTCTTCCTCCTTGATCGAGGCGAGCTTGACGAACGCCTTGTAGGAGCCCGGCGCCGGATGGCCGAGCGCGCGGATGCGTTCGGCGATCAGGTCGAGCGCATTCCACTGCTCGGTGTACTGCTGCATGAACATCAGATGCAGGGTGTTGAACATCGGCCCGGTGACGTTCCAGTGGAAGTTGTGCGTCATCAGGTAAAGCGTGTAGCTGTCGGCGAGCACGGCGGAAAGGCCCTGCGCGATCTTCGCGCGCTCGCCGGCGCTGATGCCGATGTCGATCGTGGGGGACTTCGCTTTCTTCGCTTTCATGGTCGATTCTCCTTGGTTAAGTTGACTGGGCACAGGATCCTTAAGACCCCGTGCTCATAGATCACGCGAGGTCGAAGCGATCAAGGTTCATCACCTTGGTCCAGGCCGCCACAAAGTCACCCACAAACTTCTCCTGCGCGTCCGAACTTGCATAGACTTCCGCGAGGGCGCGGAGCTGGGAGTTCGAACCGAACACCAGATCAGCGATGGTACCGGTCCACTTGAGCTTGCCCGTTTTCCGGTCGCTCCCCTCGAGCACGCCCTCGGAGGTGGCGGACTTCTGCCACTTCGTGTTCATGTCGAGGAGATTGACGAAGAAGTCATTGGTCAATGTTTCGGGCTTCTTGGTGAAAACACCGTGCTTGGAGTGGCCGACGTTCGCATTCAGCGCGCGCATACCGCCGATCAGGACCGTCATCTCGGGCGCGGTCAGCGTCAGCAGCTGCGCTTTGTCCAGCAGCAACTCAGCCTCCGATCCCTCGCATCCCTTACGGACGTAGTTGCGGAAGCCGTCCGCGATCGGCTCCAGTACGGCGAACGACTCCACATCGGTCTGCGCCTGCGACGCATCCGTGCGCCCCGGCGAGAAGGGAACCTTCACCGCAACGCCGGCCTTCTTCGCCGCTGCCTCGACGGCTGCACAGCCGCCCAGAACGATGACGTCGGCGAGCGAAACCTTCTTGCCGCCCTTGGCCTTCTTGTTGAAGTCGGCCTGAATGCCTTCGAGCGTCTTCAGCACTTTCGCCAGTTCGGCCGGCTGGTTGACTTCCCAGTTCTTCTGCGGCGCGAGTCGGATGCGCGCGCCGTTGGCGCCGCCGCGCTTGTCAGAACCACGGAAGGTGGACGCCGACGCCCACGCCGTCGATACGAGTTGCGCCACTGATAGCTTCGAGGCGAGAATCTTCGCCTTGAGATCGGCAATGTCCTTCGCAGCAATCAATTTATGGTCGACCGCCGGAAGGGGGTCTTGCCAGATCAGCTGTTCCTTCGGCACTTCCGGTCCCAGGTAGCGGGCGCGCGGGCCCATGTCGCGGTGCGTCAGCTTGAACCAGGCGCGCGCGAAGGCGTCGGCAAAGGCCTGCGGATCGTCGAGAAACCGGCGCGAGATCTTGCCGAATTCCGGATCGAAGCGCAGCGTCAGGTCGGTGGTCAGCATGGTCGGCTTGTGTTTCTTCTCCGGATGGTGCGCGTCGGGAACGATATCCGGCGCGTTCTTGGCCACCCATTGCTTGGCGCCGGCGGGCGACTTGGTCAGCTCCCATTCGTAATTGAACAGGTTCTCGAGGAAGTTGTTGCTCCACAGCGCCGGTGTCTTGGTCCAGGTCACTTCAAGGCCGCTGGAGATCGTGTCCCCGCCGTGCCCCGTGCCGTAGTCGCTGATCCAGCCCAGGCCCTGCGCTTCCACCGGCGCGGCTTCCGGCTCGGGCCCCTTGTGCGATTCCGGGACGGCGCCGTGGCACTTGCCGAAGGTGTGGCCGCCGGCGATGAGCGCGACGGTCTCCTCGTCGTTCATCGCCATGCGCCCGAAGGTGGCGCGGATGTCCTTGGCTGCGGCCATGTAATCGCCGCTGGCATTCGGGCCTTCAGGGTTGACGTAAATAAGGCCCATGTGGGTGGCGCCGAACGGTGGCTGCAGATCGCGGTCGCCGCTGAAGCGCATGTCGGCGGCCAGCCAGGCGAGCTCGTCACCCCAGTTCACGTCCTCGTCCGGTTCCCAGACGTCCGCGCGGCCGGCGCCGAAGCCGAAGGTCCTGAAGCCCATCGACTCCAGCGCGACGTTGCCGGCAAGAATGACCAGGTCGGCCCAGGAGATGGCCGCGCCGTACTTCTGCTTGATCGGCCACAGCAGGCGGCGCGCCTTGTCGAGGTTGACGTTGTCGGGCCAGCTGTTGAGCGGCGCGAAACGCTGCTGGCCGCGGCCAGCGCCTCCGCGGCCGTCATCGACGCGGTAGGTTCCGGCGGCGTGCCAGGCCATGCGGATGAAAAACGGCCCATAGTGGCCGAAGTCCGCCGGCCACCAGTCCTGCGAGTCGGTCATTAGCTTGACCAGGTCCTTCTTCAGCGCCTTGTAGTCGAGGTCCTTGAATGCCTTCGCGTAGTTGAACTCCCCGCCCATCGGGTCGGACTTCGAGGAATGCTGGTGCAGCAGTTCCAGCCGCAGCTTATTCGGCCACCAATCCTGGTTAGTCCTGCCGAGGCCGGCGATGTGGTTGAACGGGCACTCGGTTTCGTTTGACATTGAGTTCTCCTTCCGTTGTTTGCAATGGCCGATGCGACTCGGTCTAGACCTTGGCACCGATCGAGCGAAGAAGCTTTGCAACTATCCCTTTGTCCCCGAGCCGACTCCCGCAAAGGCTGATGTTTGTAATCACCGCTTTCCGGGGAACTGCAAGCGGGTGGTTCATGATTGTTGCGGTGTGCCTTGTCCTGACGCTTCCCATTCTGGGACAGCCTACACACTTGGTCCAACGGATAATCTTGCGCGGCGCAATCGATGAAATCGATAAGCCCTGCGCCGAGGCCGCTCGACCATTGGCAACAGCCCCGCGGCTGGTAAAGGATGAAGGCAGGCGCACGCTCATTCGCTACAAATGTTGAATTTAACCATCTCATTCATGACAGTTTTGACATTGCTCATGCGAGCGCAGTATTTTCTCGCCTCTTGCGTGCAACTCGATGTGGCACTTGGGGAAGAGTCCCACTTGGAGCAGCATCTACGCAGGCTCCGCTACAGCAGCCGCGGCCGGAAGCGAACTGCGAATCAGGTGATCGAAGGCGGACAGGCTGGCCTTGGCGCCTTCACCCATGGCAATGGCGATCTGCTTGTAGGGCACCGTGGTAGCGTCGCCCGCGGCGAACACGCCGGCCACTGAAGTCTCGCCGCGCGCATCGACCTCGATCTCGCCGCGCGGCGAGAGTGCGACAGTGCCTTTGAGCCAGTCGGTATTCGGCAGCAGGCCGATCTGCACGAAAATGCCCTCGAGCGCGAGCTGCCGCTTCTCGCCGCTGACGCGGTCCTGGTAGACAAGCCCGTTGAGCTTCTCGCCGTCGCCGCTGACCTCGGTGGTCAGGGCGCTGGTGATGATGCTGACGTTGTCCATACTGCGCAGCTTGGCCAGGAGCACCGCGTCGGCGCGCAACTTGCTGTCGAACTCGAGCAGGGTGACATGGGCGACGATGCCGGCGAGATCGATGGCCGCCTCCACGCCCGAATTCCCGCCGCCGATCACCGCGACGCGCTTGCCCTTGAACAAGGGGCCGTCGCAGTGCGGGCAGTAGGCCACGCCGCGGCCGCGGTATTCTTTCTCGCCGGGCACGTTCATTTCGCGCCAGCGCGCGCCGGTGGCGATGACGACGCTTTTCGCCTTGAGCGTGGCGCCGCTTGCCAGGCGCACGGCGGCGAGACCGTCCTCGCCGGCCGGAATAAGCGCCTGCGCCCGCTGCAGGTTCATGATCTCGACCTCGTAGTCGCGCACGTTCTGCTCCAGCGCCGCGGCCAGCTTCGGGCCGTCGGTATGCTGCACCGAAATCAGGTTCTCGATCGCGAGCGTGTCGAGCACCTGGCCGCCGAAGCGCTCGGCGACGACGCCGGTGCGCAGGCCCTTGCGCGCGGCGTAAATGGCCGCCGCGGCGCCGCCGGGTCCGCCGCCGACGACGAGCACGTCGAAGGGATCCTTGGCATCCAACTTGGCGGCCTCGCGCCCGGCGGCGCCGCTGTCGATTTTCGCCACGATTTCCTCCAGCGTCATGCGGCCCTGGCCGAAGGCTTCGCCGTTCACGAACACGGTCGGCACGGCCATGATCTTGCGCGCCTCGACTTCGCCTTGAAACAGCGCGCCGTCGATCATCACGCTGTCTATGCCGGGATTGAGCACCGCCATCAGGTTGAGCGCCTGCACCACGTCCGGGCAGTTGTGGCAGGAGAGTGATATAAAGCTCTCGAAGCGGAATTTGCCTCGAATGCCCTTGATCTGTTCGATCACGTCCGCCTCGACCTTGGGCGGATGGCCGCCGGCCTGGAGCAGCGCCAGCACCAGCGAGCTGAATTCGTGGCCCAGCGGAATACCGGCAAAGCGCACGCGCGCAGCCTCGCCCGCGCGGCCCACGCTGAAGGATGGCTTGCGCGCATCGGTTCCGTCGCTGCGCAGACTGATCAGCGGCGACAGGCTGCCGATCTCGGCGAGCATTTGTTCCAGCTCGGCCGACTTCGCGTCCGCATCGAGCGTAGCGACGATTTCGATCGGCTGTTGCAGGCGCTCGAGGTAGCTTTTGAGTTGGGCCTTTATCTTGTCGTCCAGCATGGTCGTTCTCCTTGTGGTCTCTTTAATTGAAATGCACTGAAAAGGCGCTTGCGTTTGCATGCGCCTTTGCGCTGCAGTCCCGCCCCCGGGGTGTCCCGCGGGGGCGGGAACCGGCATCAGATCTTGCCGACCAACTCCAGCGAAGGCGCGAGCGTCGCCTCGCCTTCCTTCCACTTGGCCGGGCAGACTTCGCCGGGGTGGGCGGCGACGTATTGGGCGGCCTTGATCTTGCGCAGCAGTTCCTCGGCATTGCGGCCGATGCCGCCGGCGTTGATCTCGATGATCTGGATCCTGCCCTGCGGGTCCATGACGAAGGTGCCGCGCTCGGCCAGGCCCGCTTCCTCGATCATCACGCCGAAGTTGCGCGTGATGCTGCCGGTCGGGTCGCCGATCATCGGGTACTCGATCTTGCCGATGGTTTCCGAGCTGTCGTGCCAGGCCATGTGGGTGAAGTGGGTGTCGGTGGAGACGGAATAAATCTCGACGCCCAGCTTCCGGAATTCGGCGTAGTTGTCGGCCAGGTCGCCCAGCTCCGTCGGGCAGACGAAGGTGAAATCGGCCGGGTAGAAGAACACCACCGACCATTTGCCCTTGAGCGAGGCTTCGGTAAGTTCGACGAACTTGCCCTTGTGGTAGGCCATCGCCTTGAAGGGTTTGATTTCGGTGTTGATCAAAGATACATTCATTTGCGTTTCTCCTTGCGAGGCTTGGTTGATTGATGCCGTGGAATTCTGGCTGGATGCATTCGGCTGATTCATGGCGGTCTCCGTGCGTGTTGTGATGACGGGACCGATTTTGAGCCGGCCGGAGGACATGATCCAACGAATAATATTGCGCGTCCTAATCGACCCACTCGATAAGGCCTGCCTCGGCGCGGGCTGGCGCGACGCTGGCCGGCGCACCCAGCCAGGCGGAATGTCCGACGTGGCAGCCTGACCTGCGCCGTGAGAAACTCGCACTCAGGGGACATCGATAGCGGCACGCATTTCGACTCTTGGTCAGGAGAACGCAAATGGAAAACGAAACGACGCGATTCCGCAGCTTGATCGAGCGCATGACGCAGGCGATCTGCCGCGGCGACGGCGCCGCGGCCGCGGCCTGCTTCATTCCCGACGGCAGCTATCACGACGGCTTCTACGGTGAGTTCCGCGGCCACGCGGCGATTAGCGCCATGGTGGAGAACCATTTCCACGCCAACGCGCGCGACTTCGTCTGGAAGCTTTCGGATGCGCTCAGCGACGGCAGCCTGGCTTACGCGCGCTACGGTTTTTCCTATACCTCCAAGCTTGCGGGCAGCGAGGGCAAACGGGTGTTCTTCTCCGGCATTTCACAGGTCAGACTGCAGGAAGGCCTGATCGCGCACTACGGCGAGGTGTTCGACCGCGGCATTGCGCTGGTGCAGATGCATTTCGCGCCGGAGCGCATTGCGAAATCGCTCGCGCGCTGGGCGGAAGAGGAAATCAAGACGCAAAAATAAATCCCCGCGGAGTGCGCGGGGTCTGTATAATCCGCCCCGCATCGTTCAATCCCAGTCTGTCCGCTGCTCTCGCGGTACTGCTTTAGTTCCCCGAATTTACCAATAACATCTGCCTGGACTGGCATCGCGTACCCAATCGTCGACAGGCCGATACCAGGAGCAATACATGTCATTTTCCGCACTCGGCCTGCGCGCCGAACTTATGCTTGCCGTCGGCGAGCAAGGCTATACCGAACCTACCCCGATTCAGGCACAGGCGATTCCCGCTGTGCTCGCCGGCCGTGACGTCATGGGCGGTGCCCAGACCGGCACCGGCAAGACCGCAGGCTTCACCCTGCCCTTACTGCACAAACTAGCCGAACAGGCGGGCGGGCAGCACGGCCGCACCGCGGTGCGCGCCCTGATCCTGGTGCCGACGCGCGAGCTCGCGGCCCAGGTGCAGGCGAGCGTCTATACCTACGGCAAGCATCTGCCCAAGATCCGTTCGCTGTCGGTGTACGGCGGCGTCGGCTTTCACCCGCAGGTGCAGGCCTTGAAGCGCGGCATCGACATCCTGGTGGCGACGCCGGGCCGTTTGCTCGACCACCTCGCGCAGCGCACCGTGGACCTGTCCAAGGTGCAGGTGCTGGTGCTCGACGAAGCCGATCGCATGCTCGACATGGGCTTCATTCCGGACATCCGCAAAATCCTCGCCTACCTGCCCAAGCAGCGCCAAAACCTGCTGTTCTCGGCCACGTTCTCCGACGAGATCAAGAAACTCGCCGACGGTTTCATGCACGACCCGCTGTTGGTCGAAGTCGCGCGCCGCAACGCCACCGGCGATCTGATCGCCCAGCGCGTGTGCCCGGTGGACCGCGAGAAAAAGAAAGATCTTCTCGCGCACCTGATCACCACCGGCGACTGGAAACAGGTGCTGGTGTTCACGCGCACCAAGCACGGCGCCAACAATTTGGCCGAGAAGCTGGGCAAGTCCGGCATTCGCGCCGACGCCATCCACGGCAACAAGAGCCAGCCCGCGCGCACGCGCGCGCTCGCCGAATTCAAGAGTGGCAAAATCCGCGTGCTGGTCGCGACCGACATCGCCGCGCGCGGCATCGACATCGACGAACTGCCGCATGTGGTCAATTTCGAACTGCCGCACGTGGCCAACGATTACGTGCACCGCATAGGCCGCACCGGCCGCGCCGGTTCCAGCGGCGAAGCCATATCGCTCGTGTGCGTGGACGAACTCGGCCTGCTGCGCGACATCGAGCGCCTGACCAAGCGCGAGATCAAGAAGGAAATCGTGCCCGGATTCGAGGTCGACCCGCGCATCCGCGCCGAGCCCATCGTGCAGGGCAAGCGCGGCGGGCAGCAGCAGCGCCGTCCTTCGAACGCACCGCGCAAGGCGGGCGGCAACCGCGGCCAGAATGCGCCGCGCCAGCCCGCCAGCCGCGCCGGCGGCCGGAACAGCCGCGACTCGGGCAGGCGTTCGTTCGCCTACTAAGGCTTAGGTCGCAAGACTGAAAAAGCCGGCCCAGGCCGGCTTTTTCTTTGGCTGGCGGCGCCGGCAGGATAATTGAGCACGCAGCCGCAACACAGGTATCATTCGCCCAAAAACCACACAGCGTCAGGAGAGCCTCCACATGAAAGCAGTGCTTTGCAAGCAATACGGTTTGCCCGATACACTCGTTGTAGAGGACGTCCCGTCGCCGCTGCCGGCAGCGGGCCAGGTGATGGTGAGCATGAAGGCGGCCGGCGTCAATTTCCCCGACGCGCTGATCATCCAGGGCAAGTACCAGATGAAGCCGCCGTTCCCATTCTCGCCCGGTACAGAGATCGCGGGCGTAGTGAAAGCGGTCGGCGAAGGGGTGAAGCAGCCCAAGCCCGGCGATGCGGTCATCGCCTATGCCGGCTATGGCGGATACGCCGAAGAGGTCACCGTGGATGCGCACGCCTGCATCCCCATGCCGCCGGGTGTGGACTTCAAGGTTGCCGCCTCCTTCATGATGACCTACGGCACGTCGTATCACGCGCTCAAGGACCGCGCGCTGCTCAAGGCGGGCGAAACGCTGCTGGTACTCGGCGCCGCGGGCGGGGTCGGCAGCGCCGCGGTGGAACTGGGCAAGCTCATGGGCGCGCGCGTGATCGCCGCGGCATCGAGCGAGGACAAGCTGGCGGCGTGCCGAAAGCTAGGCGCGGACGCCACCATCGACTATTCGAAGGAAGATCTGCGCGAGGCGGTGAAGCGCATCACCGCGGGCAAGGGCGTGGACGTGGTCTACGATCCGGTGGGCGACCAGTTCGCCGAACCGGCGATGCGCGACATGGCCTGGGGCGGGCGCTACCTCGTGATCGGTTTCGCCGGCGGCGAAATTCCGAAAATTCCGCTCAACCTGCCGCTGCTGAAAGGCTTTTCGATCGTCGGCGTGTTCTGGGGCAACTTCACGCGCAAGGAGCCGCAGAAGAACGAGGCCAATGTGCGCGAGCTGCTGGGCTGGATCGCCGGCGGCAAGCTCAAACCGCTGGTGAGCGCGGCTTACCCGCTGGCGCAGGCGGCGCGCGCCTTGAACGACGTGCTGGAGCGCAAGGTCAAGGGCAAGGTCGTCCTGGTTCCGTAGGGTCTCAGCGATCCGGCTTCGGTTCGCGCGCATAAGCCAGGCGCTGTGGCACCTCGTCCGAACGGATCAGGGCCAGCGGCACGCTGGCTGCGCCGGTGTTGAAATACACTCCGGCCGCGTCGTTCCCCTCTTCGATCAAGGCGAGCATGCGCTCCTCGTCGAGCGCGTGGCCATCGGCGTAGCACAGGGCTTCCAGCGCGCGCGGCAAGTCGCGATCGAGCAGCAGCCCCGGCCCGTGCTCGGTGACCAGCAGCAGATTGCCCGTCTCGTCCATGTACACGGATTGCAGCTTCGCACAAGCAGCACCCGCATGGGTTTCGAACGACAGCGGCTGCACGCGCGCGATGCGGTAGACCAGCGGCGTATAGGCGAGCGTAACGTAGACCCGTTGCGGCCCGTTCTGGAAGTACCAGCGTCCCCGCTCGTCGTGGGCGTAATTGCGGCCGATGAATTCGATCAGCTTCGGATTCGCTACGGATTCGAACTCGGCGCCCGTGTCTGCCGTGCCGGCGGACGCTTTGCGGATCGTCCACTGGCCGCGGCGGTCCAGAGCCAGCCAGCCGTAGACCTCTGGCACTTTTGGCCATTTGGCCATGGCGCGGATGACGATATCGTCCATGAATTCGGATCTCGCTTCGAATTTGCCGAATGCCGGTTCGCATCAGTATTTATGCCCAATCGAAATCCGGCGGCCAGAATCCGCTGTTCGGAACAAGGCCATATCGACCTGAGCAGTTGAAGCGATCCGAGTTTGAGCTGGCTCCCTAGCTAGACCGCTTCCCGGGGAGCTGCTAGACGCGCGAGTCCTTGTCGGCCCTGGGATTCA
>CAZRMO010000015.1:4770-49671 GCA_964601155.1 uncultured Enterobacteriaceae bacterium | reverse complement strand
TAGGCCCAGGCCTGCTTGGTCAGATCGTCGTAAATGATCAGCGCGTCCTGGCCGCGGTCGCGGAAGTATTCGCCCATGGTGCAGCCGGAATAGGGGGCGATGTACTGCATCGCGGCGGACTCGGAAGCAGTCGCCGCGACCACAATCGTGTAGGCCATGGCGCCGTGCTCTTCCAGCCTGCGCACCACGTTGACCACCGAAGAGGCCTTCTGTCCGATCGCGACGTAAACGCAGATCAGATCCTTGCCCTTCTGATTGATGATGGTGTCGATGGCCACCGCAGTCTTGCCGGTCTGGCGGTCGCCGATGATCAGTTCGCGCTGGCCACGGCCGATAGGCACCATGGAATCGATCGACTTCAGGCCGGTCTGCACCGGCTGCGATACCGATTGGCGCTCGATCACGCCCGGCGCCACTTTTTCGATCACGTCGGTCATTTTGGCGTTGATCGGGCCCTTGCCGTCGATCGGCTGGCCGAGGGAGTTGACCACGCGACCTATCAGTTCAGGGCCCACCGGCACGTCCAGAATGCGGCCGGTACATTTGACCGTGTCGCCTTCGGAGATGTGCTCGTAGGCGCCCAACACTACCGCGCCAACCGAGTCACGCTCGAGGTTGAGCGCGAGGCCAAAGGTGTTCTTCGGGAATTCCAGCATCTCCCCCGCCATCACGTCCGACAAACCATGGATGCGGCAGATGCCGTCGGTCACCGACACCACCGTTCCCTGGGTGCGAACGTCGGCGGACAGCGCAAGATTCTGGATCTTGCTCTTGATCAGTTCGCTGATCTCGGATGGATTCAACTGTTGCATGCTATCTCCTGAACCTTAAGTATTCGTTTGCGGCGGACTAGCTGCTCAGCAAGCCCGCCTGCATGGCGCTCAGCTTGCCGCGCACCGAGCCGTCGATGACTTCGTCCCCGACCACCACGCGCACGCCGCCGATGAGGTCTTTGTCCACCGTTACCTGCGGATTGATCTTGCGTCTGAAGCGTTTCTCGAGATCGCCTACCAGGCTCGCCAGTTGGTCGCCCTGGATTTCGAACGCGGTCGCGATTTGCGCGTCCACCACGCCTTCGCGCTCGTTCTTGAGCGCCTCGAACATCACATTGATCTCGGGCAACAGTAGCAGCCGGTCGTTGGCGACGAGCACACGCAACAGGTTCTGGGCCTCGGCGTCGAGCTCGCCCGAAAGCGAGGCGAACAGGCCATAGAGCTGGTCGGAGCCAAGGCTAGGATTGCCGATGCATGCCTGCATGTCCGGATGCGCCGCCACCTGTGCCATGCGTGCCAGGGTGCCCGACCAGGCGGCAAGTCTGCCGCTGCCGTCGGCGAGGCGGAACACCGCTTCGGCGTAGGGTCGCGCGAGGGTAGCGATCTCAGCCATGGTGCTCGTTTACAGCTCTTGCTTGAGTTGTGCTAGCAACTCGGCGTGTGCCTGGGCGTCGACTTCGCGCTGCAGGATCTTCTCGGCGCCGGATACGGCCAGCGCCGCCACCTGCTCGCGCAGCGCTTCGCGCGCGCGCGTCGCCTCCTGCTCGATCTCTGCCTTGGCGGCGACCTTCTCGCGGTTGCCTTCTTCCTTGGCTGCGTTCTTGGCCGCCTCGATCATCTGCGTCGCGCGCTGTTCGGCGTGAGCCACGATCTCGGCGGCGCGTTCGCGCGCCTTCCCGATTTCCTCGCCGGCGCGCCTGCTGGACGCTTCCAGCTGCTGCTTGCCCTGCTCGCCGGCAGCCAAGCCGTCGGCAATCTGCTTCTGCCGATTTTCAATGGCTTTCATCAGCGGCGGCCACACGAATTTGACCGTAAACAGGATGAAAAGCGCGAACGAAATCGACTGTGCGATCAATGTCAAATTGATGTTCATGTTCGAATTCCCTGGCGGTCCCGGTCCAAACGACAGGGCCGGCGATACGGTCAAATTACTTAGGGATTACAGCAAGCAACGGATTACCGAACGCAAACAGCATCGCGATGCCGAGGCCGATAATGAACGAAGCGTCGATCAGGCCCAGCAGCAGGAACACTTTGGCCTGCAGTTGCGGCATGAGCTCCGGCTGGCGTGCGGCGCCTTCGAGGAAGCGCGAGCACATGATGCCTATGCCGATACACGCGCCGGCGGCACCCAGGCCGACCATCAGGCCGATGCCGATGCCGGTATAGGCCTGGATCATGGCCAACATCTGAAGTTTTTCCATTTGTGTCTTCCTTTCTAGAGAACGAATTGATGCGTGGGGTTGGTGTGAGGATGCCGGCGCGGTTACGAATCCCGCAAGGACCCGGCGGCGAACTCAGTGGCTTTCATGCGCCATCGAAATATAGACAATGGTAAGCATCATGAAAATATACGCCTGCAGCACCGCGATAAAGGCGTCGAATAAGGACCAACCGAGACCAAGTATGGCGGAGAAAAACACACCGCTCACGCTGGTCGCGGCCCACAGCCACAATAGCAGAAATATGATTTCGCCCGCATAGATGTTGCCGTACAGCCGCAGCGAATGCGACAGCGGCTTGGACACGTACTCGACCAAGTTAAACAGGAAGTTGAACGGCCACAGGAGGGGATGCTTACCGAAAGGCGCGCAGAACAGCTCGTGTATCCATCCGCCAAGGCCCTTGACTGCGATGGCAAAATAAATCGACAGTAGCAGAACCGACAACGACAAGGCGAAGGTTGTGTTGACGTCGGCGGTCGAAACGATTCTGAATTCATCCTGCTGGAACACGTGCTTTATGATCCAGGCCATGATATCGACCGGAAGCAGGTCCATCGCGTTCATCAGCAACACCCAGACGAACACGGTAAGCGCCGTCGGCGCAATAAAATCGCGCTTGCCGTGGAACATGCCCTTCACCTGGTCGTCGACGAAATCGAACAGAAGCTCGACGAAAGCCTGGCGCTTGGTCGGCACGCCCGCGGTCGCGCCGCGCACCACCCACCACAGCAAGGCGGTGGAAACGATCCCGAGAATTGCGCCGGTCACCAGCGAATCGACATGCAGCGCCCAGAATGCATTATCCCCAACGGACTGGACGTTGAAGGTCAGATGGTGCTGAATATAGCTAGTTGCGGAAAGTTCGTGCTCGGCAGCCATTGTGTTCGGTCTAGCCTGATTTATCCATGTTCAAGGGCGCGCTACATCTCATCGCCCGCAAATAACGCCATACTTAAGATCAGAATCGATGCAATAAACGATCCTATCAACGCGAACACTACCGCTTCCTGATAGGTCGCCAGCACGAGCCAGAGCAGCGAAAATGCAAGGAAAAGCTTAGCCGCTTCAGCCCTGAGAGCGGCGAAGAGCACTTCTCCTGCGGATTTCCCCTTGTTTTTCGCGCTTCTGGCTGCCAACAACGCAAACACCAGCCCCGCGACAACACCGATCAAGCCACCCATGGCCGCAGAAAGCGCGCCATTTGCGCCCGCTGTCCAAGCGGCAATCGATGCGGCGATTATCGTGGCCAGTATTTGCAACCCTATCACCGGGCGGAACTTTCGCCACACTCGCCGCTATCCCCGCTGCAAAAATCGGGCGGATTATAGCGGTTTTCGCAAAGCACGGTCAATTCGCAATTGGCACAATTCTGCAGTTGCCGGTGATGCTTTGATCCACATCAACAAGAACGGTCGAGCCTGAACGCTTCGGGCTCGAACCGACCGAAATAAATGGGAAACTTCTCGCGCCGGAGTGCTTCGTTTGCGCCTAAGGGCTTTATCCGAACGCCCCCCACGGCCAGACGCAGGGCTTTCTCGGCGCCGCGGATGACAAGGGCTGGTTGGCGAACTAGACTGAAAATCATGGTTTCGAGAACGAGGCGAGGTTCTTTCTTGGGCAAGCTGGGGCTTGTCGCCGGCCTCGCTGGTGGCGGCAGTGCCCAAGCGCAGGATCCCTACGTGCGGGAGCGCGACGCTTTGCTCAAGGAAATTGACGCCATGGCGCGCGACACCGGTGCCGAGACCGGCCGAGCCGTTTTCAGCGAGCGCGTGATGGCAGCCATGGCTAGGGTACCGCGCCATAGCTTCGTGCCCGCGACCTACAGC
Source organism: uncultured Enterobacteriaceae bacterium (assembly GCA_964601155.1). Taxonomy (GTDB): domain Bacteria; phylum Pseudomonadota; class Gammaproteobacteria; order Burkholderiales; family SG8-39; genus 2-12-FULL-64-23. Next base: position 45,627 of record CAZRMO010000015.1, on the reverse strand, counting down.
ACGCTGGCTTACGCCAACCAGCCTTTGCCCATAGGACACGGGCAGACCATTTCCCAGCCCTACATCGTCGCGCTAATGACGGACCTGCTCGACACAAAACCCGGAGACGCGGTGCTGGAAATCGGCACCGGCTCCGGCTATCAGGCGGCGGTGCTGGCCGAACTGGTGCGGCAAGTGTATTCGATCGAAATCGTCGCGCCGGTGGCAAACCGTGCTGCGGCATTGCTGCAGCAGTTGGGCTACAAGAACATCGCAACCAGAATAAACGACGGCTACAACGGCTGGCCGGAACGCGCGCCTTTCGATGCCATCATCGTCACTGCCGCCGCGCCGCAGGTTCCGCCGGCGCTGATCGCACAATTGAAGCCCGGTGGACGCATGGTGATTCCGGTCGGCGAGATAAGCGACGTGCAATTTCTGCTCGTACTTGCGAAACGGGCCAACGGAACGATCTCGACCGAACGCAGCCTGCCGGTGCGCTTCGTACCGCTTACCCGCAACAATTGAGCGGGCGTGGTGCCCTCGCCGCGAACTTCAGCCCTTGAACTTGGAAAGCAGATCGTCGAGATGTTCGTGGCTGGCGTAGTCGATCACCAGCTTGCCCGCGCCCTTTTTGCCGGGCTTGATTTCGACTTTTGTCCCGAATCTTTCCGATAGCTCTTCCTCAAAGCGCAGGATGTCGCGACTGGTCTTCAGCGCGCCCCGCTTTTTCTGCCTCGGGTTGAGGAGATCCTGCACCAGCTTCTCGGTTTCGCGCACCGACAACCCGCTCCCTGCCACCCGCTGTGCCAGATCCTCCTGTCGCCTTCCTTCCAAAGCGAGCAAGGCACGCGCATGGCCCATTTCTATTTTGCCGTCGTAGAGCAGGGCCTGCACCGTTTGCGGCAGGTTCAGCAGGCGCAGCAGATTCGAGGTTGCGGCACGCGAGCGGCCTACCGCCTCGGCCGCCTCCTGATGGGTCATTTTGAATTCGTTGATCAGCCGTTGGATGCCGCTGGCCTCTTCCAGCGGATTCAGATTTTCGCGCTGAATATTCTCGATCAAGGCCATCGCAAGCGCAGCTGAATCGGGCACTTCGCGGATGATCACCGGCACTTCGCTCAGGCCTGCGAGTTTCGCCGCGCGCCAGCGCCGCTCCCCGGCGATGATTTCATAGCGCCCCTTGGCCAGGGGGCGCGCCAGGACGGGCTGCATCAAGCCCTGTGTTTTAAGCGAGCGCGCCAGATCTTCCAGCGACGCCTGGTCCATGCGCGTGCGCGGCTGATACTTGCCCGGCTGCAGGTCTTCAAGCTTGACCGTCTTGAGGGCATCGCCGCCCGCTTCCCCGTCTTTGGCCAGTAGCGCGTCCAGGCCGCGTCCCAATCCCTTCATCCTCGCCCGCCCACTCTAAGTATTCATAGTTTGTTCACGACGGTTCAAGCAATCGCGACAAGCGCGCGCGCAAGGAACTCGTCCGCCAGCGCCACGTACGCCTGCGAACCCTTGCACGCCTTATCCAGGCTCACCGCCGGCGCGCCGAAACTCGGCGCCTCCGCGAGGCGCACATTGCGCGGAATAATGGTTGCGTACAGCTTGTCGCCAAAGTGCTGCTGCAATTGCGCCGAGACCTGCTGCGCGAGCGAGTTTCGCGGGTCGTACATGGTGCGCAACAAGCCCTCGATCTCGAGCCCCGGATTGAGATGCTTGCGCACCTTGCGTATGGTTTCCACCAGGTCGCTCAAGCCTTCCAGGGCGTAGTATTCGCATTGCATCGGGATCATGACCGCATTGGCCGCGACCAGACCGTTGAGCGTGAGCAGGTTCAAAGCAGGCGGACAATCGAGGAGAATGAAATCGTATTCCGCCGCGACCGCGCCTAACGCAGATTTGAGGCGCGTTTCGCGGTTTTCCAGTTCCACCATCTCGATCTCGGCGCCGGCAAGCTCGCGATTGGCCGGCACCAGATCGTAGCCGCCGCTTTCGGATTTTTGCCGCACCGACTGCACCGTCGTCAAGCCCAGCAGCACCTGGTACACGGAACTTTCCAAACCGCGCTTGTCAATGCCGCTGCCCATGGTGGCATTGCCTTGCGGGTCCAGATCGACCAAAAGCACGTGTTTGCCGGCGCCGGCAAGCCCGGCGGCAAGGTTGACGCTGGTGGTAGTTTTACCCACCCCGCCCTTCTGGTTCGCGACAGCTAGTATGCGCATCGGCATGCTTTCGCCATTCGCATGCGCATTTGGGCGTCATTCAAGTCGGAGGACGGCGCAAAGCGATGCGCGTAGCCCAGCAACGCCTTGCGTTCGCATTGCATCACCCCGCTTTCTCCTCTTGGCCGATCAGCACCAGGTGACGCGCTCCCTCGAGGCCCGGAATCGCAAGCGGCAGCACTTGCCGCACCATACAATCTGGCGGCAGCTTGTCGATTTCCTCATACGGATGCAGCCCCTTCATCGCCGCGAACGTTCCGCCCGGCGCGAGCAGGTGCTGCGTGACGCGCACGAACTCGCCCATGTCCGAAAAGGCGCGCGAAATGATTACGTCAAACTTGTTTTGCGTCTGCCAGGACTCTACGCGCTCGCCGCAGACCTCGGCGTTTTTCAGCTTCAGTTCAATTACCGCCTGGTTCAAAAACGCCAATTTCTTGTGATTGCTATCCAGCAAAACCACCTGCATGTCCGGGTTCGCTAGCGCCAGCGGAATGCCCGGCAGTCCCGCTCCGCTTCCGACATCCAGCAGGCGCTGGGCGTGCAGATGCGGCGCCACGGCCAGGCTATCGAGCAAGTGATGGCTTACCATTTTTGCCGGATCGCGTATTGCCGTAAGGCTGTATGCCCGGTTCCATTTCTCGATCAGTGCAATATAATCGAGCAGTCGCTGCTGGGTGTCGCGCGCCAGCGTCAATCCCAGCGCGATCAGACCTTGCTGTAGTTGATCGGCCGTGCTCATGCCGCTGACCGCTGCGCGCTGGAAGCGTTCGGCAGGTCTCCATCAGGGTCGCTCTGCTCGTGAGCCGATGAGGGTGCGTCGAGTCTTGCTTGGGCTTTCCTTCCTGTATCCCGGAAGCCACGCTTAAGGTGTACCAGCAACAAGGAAATGGCGGCAGGTGTCAAGCCGGAGATGCGGGAGGCCTGACCCAGGGTTTCCGGTTTGTGCTGGTTGAGTTTTTGCTGCACCTCTTTAGACAATCCGCGTACAGCAAGGTAATCGAGATCGCGCGGCAACAGGGTCGCCTCGTATTGCTCGCGCCGTAGCACCTCGTCGCGTTGACGTGTAATGTAACCGTCGTATTTGACCTGGATTTCGACTTGCTCGGCCACCACAGGGTCGCACACCGGCTCCCCCGCGCCTGGCAAAGTCATCAGGCTCGCGTAGCTCACATCCGGGCGGCGCAGCAGATCAGTGAGCGCATACTCTCGCTCTACGCCTTTACCTAGAACCCTTTCCGCGTCCACCTCAGGGAGTAACCTGGGGTTGACCCAGGTCGATTTGAGTCGTTCAAGCTCCTTCGCGACAGCCTCCCGCTTGCGCTCGAAGGCCTCCCAGCGGACATCGTCAACCAAGCCCAAGTTGCGCCCCACCTCGGTAAGGCGCATGTCTGCATTATCCTCGCGCAGCATCAGGCGGTACTCCGCGCGACTGGTAAACATGCGGTAGGGTTCGGACACACCCCGGGTGATGAGATCGTCCACCAAGACACCGATATAGGCTTGGTCCCGCCGCGGGCACCACGCATCCCGCCCTTGCACTTGCAAAGCGGCATTGACGCCGGCAAGCAAGCCCTGTGCAGCGGCTTCTTCGTAGCCTGTGGTACCGTTGATCTGTCCAGCGAAAAAAAGTCCGGATATCGCCTTCGTTTCCAGCGAAGACCTCAGCCCGCGCGGATCGAAGTAGTCGTACTCTATGGCGTAGCCGGGGCGCAGAATACGCGCCCGCTGCAGGCCCTCGATCGACCGCACCAGTTCCAGCTGCACGTCGAACGGCAGGCTGGTGGAAATCCCGTTGGGATAAAACTCGTTCGTTGTAAGACCCTCGGGCTCGAGAAAAATCTGGTGGCTCGCTTTGCCCGAGAAACGGTGGATCTTGTCCTCGATCGAAGGGCAGTAGCGCGGGCCTACCCCCTCTATGACCCCGGTATACATGGGCGAACGGTCGAGACCGCCACGAATGATTTCGTGGGTGCGCGCATTGGTGTGCGTTATCCAGCAGGGCAGTTGCCGCGGATGCATGGCGCGACTGCCCAAATAGGAAAACACCGGCGCCGGGTCGTCGCCCGGCTGCTCCTGCATCGCCGAAAAGTCTATGGAGCGCCCGTCGATACGCGGCGGCGTCCCGGTCTTTAAGCGGCCTAGCGGAAGCTTCAACTCGCGCAAGCGCGCAGCCAGGCTGGTCGAAGGCGGGTCCCCCGCTCTCCCCGCCGGATAATTGACCATACCGACATGGACCAGCCCGGACAGAAAGGTGCCCGTGGTCAGCACTACTGCTCGCCCAGTGAAACGAATGCCCAGTTGCGTCACCACGCCGCATACCCGGTCGCCTTCCAGCATCAGGTCGTCCACCGCCTGTTGAAACAAGGTCAGATTCGGCTGGTTTTCCAGGCGCGATCTGATCGCCTGCTTGTACATCAACCGGTCGGCTTGCGCCCGGGTGGCGCGTACCGCCGCCCCTTTGCTCGAATTGAGAGTGCGGAACTGGATGCCTGCTTCGTCAGTGGCGATGGCCATGGCGCCGCCTAGCGCATCGACTTCCTTGACCAGATGTCCTTTGCCAATGCCACCGATCGAAGGGTTGCAGGACATCTGCCCCAGGGTCTCGATATTGTGCGTGAGCAGCAGGGTATTGCTACCGGCCCGGGCAGCGGCGAGCGCAGCCTCGGTCCCGGCGTGACCGCCGCCAACCACGATGACATCGAATTCGGTGGGAAAATACATGCGTCCGTTGCCGTATGAAAGACCCGCGATTTTACCCTCATTTCCCTCAAACCGTAAGCCATTGTTCCACGTGGAACAAACACAAGATCCAGCTACGGCGGCTACTTGAAGCAAGGGCGTGCCAAGCGTAAGTTTGCGCTACGGCAAGCCGCCGCTTTGATGTTCCACGTGGAACCTATGAGGGGCTACAGCGCCGCGACGATAAACAGGCGCCTGAAGTGGAAGAGGGTCTTGCCATCCGCTTGCCGCGGATAGGCCTGCGCGACCAGACGTCGATATTCAGACTCGAAAGCTGCACGCCGGCCCGGCGCCAGTGCGTCGAGCAAGGGCGCAAGCCAGGTTCCCTTGGTCCACTCCGCTACCGGGTTCTCGCCTTCGAGAATTTGCAGGTATTCCGCCTCCCAGATGTCCAGCGAGCGAACCTTAGGCGCGAGCAGCTCATAGTAGGCCGCAGGTGCAAGCACCGGTTGCGCGCGATGCAGACCGGCCAGCGCATCGTGCCATGTCGGACTGCAGGCGAGTTCGTGTATCAGGGTGTGCGACGGGGCGCCAAAATTGCGCGGCATCTGCACCGCGAGCACGCCGCCCGAGGCGACGTTTCCGCAAATCCGTGTGAACAACGCAGAATGATCGTCCAACCAGTGCAGAGCCGCATTGGAAAAGACCAGATCGAACTTCTCCGGCGGATTCCAGACAGCGATATCGGATTGCTCCCAGGCTATATCGGTCGCCGCCCTTCTCGCCTCGGCGAGCATCTGCGGCGAGCCATCGACGCCGGTGATTGCGGCCTCGGGCCAGCGGCTGCGCAGCATTCGCGTGACATTGCCCGTGCCGCAACCCAGGTCGACTACGTTCCGAGGACGCTCGATCGGGATGCGCGCAATCAGATCCAGCGCCGGCCGCAACCGGTGCCCGGTAAAGCGCGCGTACTGTTGCGGATCCCAACTCATGCGACCTCCTCCCGCAGGGGCCGCGCCAGGCGGGACACTGAGGCCAATGGCGTCAGCCGGCTCGATCGCACCGTCAATCGCGTCAAATCTGAATGCATAAACGCTCTAACTTCGTTCGTGCGAACATGACCGAGCCGCATCGGAGGCCGCTTCATTTGCCGATACAGAAGCGGGAAAAGATTTCTCCGAGCAGGTCGTCGGCGGCGAACTCACCAGTGATACTGTTGAGTTGTTCCTGCGCCAGGCGCAATTCCTCGGCGAACAACTCCGGCCGCGCGAAACGCTCACCGGCCCGCGCTACATGCTGTGCCGCCTGCCGCAGCGCAACGAGGTGCCGCTCGCGTGCCATGAACGCGTCTTCCGCTCCTTGCTGCCAACCAGCGACACCAAGCAGTTCCGCGCGCAGCAAATCCATGCCAGCCCCGGTCTTGGCCGAGAGATGGAGGCTGGTCGAGGCGTGGTCGCGCTGCACCTGCGGCGTGCTGCCGGAGAGATCTATTTTATTGTGTACAAACAAGCGCTTTACGCTCGGCGGAATGCTTTCCACTAGCTCCAGGTCCTGCATGGTCACGCCGGAACGCGCGTCCACCAGCAGCAACACCACGTCTGCTCTGCCAATCTCGCTCCATGTGCGGGCGATGCCCATGCGCTCGACTTCATCTTGGGTGTCGCGTAGACCCGCCGTGTCGACGATGTTGAGCGGTACCCCTTCGATGTGGATCGCTTGGCGCACGCTATCGCGGGTAGTCCCAGGGATGGCGGTGACCATGGCGAGTTCCTCGCCCGCGAGACGATTCAGCAGACTAGACTTGCCCACGTTCGGCCGGCCCACCAACACCACCTGCAAACCGCTACGCAACAGGCTTCCCTGCCGGCTTTTCGCGAGCGCAGTTTCGATCGCCCCAACCAGTCTGGCATGGCGACCACGGACGTCCGCCCGATCCAGCGGATCGAGTTCCTCTTCTGGAAAATCGAGGGTCGCCTCCACCAACATACGAAGTTCTATCAGTTGCCGCAGCAATTCCTCGATCGCGGCCGAAAATTCGCCTCGCAGCGAGCGCAGCGCGCAGCGTGCTGCTCCGTCCGTGGCGGCCTCTATAAGATCGGCCACGCTCTCGGCTTGGGTCAGATCGATTTTGTCGTTAAGATACGCGCGGCGCGTGAATTCCCCCGGCTCGGCCAGACGCGCCCCCAACTCGACGCAGCGCTTGAGCAGCATCTGCATCACCACAGGACCGCCGTGACCCTGCAATTCGAGCACGTCCTCACCGGTGTAGGAATGCGGGGCAGGAAAATACAGCACTATGCCATCGTCGATGGCCGCTCCATGCGCATCGAGGAAAGTCGCCCGGGCGGCGCGGCGCGGTTCGGGCAGTTCGCCGAGCAGCGCCTGTGCCAGCGGCCACAGGCGCTTGCCGGATACCCGCACCACGCCTATGCCACCGCGTCCGGGGGCTGTGGCTATCGCCGCAATGGGGTCATTGTGCTGAGTCACATGCGTGCTCTTAGAGACGCAGTTCTTGGATTACAGCCCGCCTCAGGCAAGCTCCGCGCAAGGAAACCCTGCGTCAGCGCCGCGTTCGATCCTTATTGCCTCCCATCATACGGCTGATCTGCCACTGCTGCGCGATGGAGAGAATATTGTTGACCAGGTAGTAAAGCACCAAGCCGGAGGGAAAGAAAAAAAACATCACGCCGAAGGCCAAGGGCATGACCATCATCACCTTGGCCTGTATCGGGTCGGGCGGCACGGGGTTGAGTTTGGTCTGGACCAGCATGGAGACCATCATCAGGACCGGCAGCACGTAAAACGGATCCGGTGCCGACAAGTCGTGTATCCATAGATAGAACGGCGCGTGGCGCAGTTCTACGCTTGCGAGCAGCACCCAATACAGGGAAATGAACACCGGGATCTGCACCACGATCGGCAGACAGCCGCCTAGAGGATTGATTTTCTCGGTCTTGTACAGTTCCATCATCGCCTGGTTCAGGCGCGCACGGTCGTTGCCATATTGCTCTCGCAGTTTGGTCATGCGCGGCGTCACCAACTTCATTTTTGCCATGGACTTGTAGCTCGCCGCCGAAAGCGGGAAGAAGGCGGCCTTGATGAGCACGGTGAGCAGGATGATGGCAACGCCCCAGTTCCCCACCAGTTTGTGCAGAAACTGCAGTAGCGAGAATATCGGCGCCGCAATCACGGTAAGCCAACCGTAATCGACCGTCAGATTCAGCCCAGGCGCGATGGCCTTCAATGCGTCCTGTTCCTGCGGTCCGGCATAAAGCGAAACAGTAACGCTACCGCTAGACTTAGGCGGAATCACCGCCATCGGCACAATTACACCGACCGAATACAGCTTATTGGCAAGAGCCTTGGCGTAATACTCGCGCTGACTACCCTGCTTCGGCAGCCAGACTGCAACGAAATAATGCTGCAGCATCGCGATCCAGCCGTTGTCGGCGGTCTTGGGAAAACTAGCCTTGTCCTTGTCCAGATCGCTGAAGGAAATCTTATGGTACTTCTCCTGCTCCGTATAGATCGCGGCACCCGTATAGGATCTGACCATCCTTGGATCGCCCGCAGGAGGGACATCGTCGCGCACAAACTGAAAGTAGGCGTGAGCGGCGACCGGCGCCGTGCTGCCATTGATGATCTCGTGGGTGATATCAATGACGTAACTTCCGCGGTGGAAGGTGAGTATCTTTACCGTCTTTATCCCGTCCGGGCCGGGAGCATCCAGCCTTACCTGCAGCTTGTCTTCTCCCGAGGCAAGCACATAATGATTCGATTCCGCCCTGAAAAGAGTCTTATGCGTCGGTAGACCGGTACCGATCAAGCCGCTTTCTGCCGCATAGTGGTGCACCGGAGAGAAAAGAACGAAATTCTCCTTTTGGTTCACCGAATCTTTCTGCTTGAGCAACTCCAGGCGCACGATATCGCCACCCAGCAAATCGATATCCGCAATGAACTCATCCGTCTTGACCTTTAGTATCTCTCCCTTCGCTTCTACGGCCGTGGCCGGCGGTATGGCGTTTCCGGGGCTTTGCTGAGCTGCAGGTGTAGTCTGCGTCGGCACGCTAGGACTAGGCACCGTCGCCGTGGCAGAAGCCTGCTGTCCAATTTGTGCGCTTGGCGGGACCGGCGGTCGGTGTTCCTTCTGCCATGAATCCCACAGCATCAGAAGCGAGAAAGAAAACACGAAAAAAAGAATCAGGCGTTGCGTATCCATAGGGGCTCAGGGTACAGGGTCATAACCACCGGGGTGCCAGGGGTGGCAGCGAGCAATGCGTTTAAGTGAAAGCCAGCCGCCGTACGCGGCACCGTGCTTCTCTATAGCCTGCGCAGCATAATCCGAACACGTGGGGAAAAAGCGGCAACTTTGCCCCAACAACGGGCTGATAAAGTAGCGGTAACCCTTGATCAGGACGAGTAGCAGCCTGCTCACGCTCGACCCTCTCCGTCAGTGGTACACCACGCCACAAGCAACTTCCTAATCTCAGCGCCGTCTGGCGCCCCGCGCTGCGGGTTGCGCGCCCTGACAATATAGTCGCGCCGCTGCAGGCTGTGTTGCAATAGGCGAAAAGACTCCCGCGCCAAGCGCCGGAAGCGATTCCGGTCCACTGCTCGGGGCCAGGCATGCCGACCGGCAATCACCCCCAGACGCGGACCGCTCTCGCTAGGCATCGAATGCAGCTGTAAGCTGCCGTCGCCTATGGACCGACCGCGCGCGAGCACCAACGTAATTTGCGCCTTTCGGCGCAGCCTTTGCTCCTGGGAGAAGCCGAACTGGGGGCCTTTCCTCAAACCGAAAGACGGGCCCTACCGCGGGCCCGTCGCGCGCGTATGACCGCGCGACCACCACGAGTGCGCATGCGCACCAAAAAGCCATGAGTGCGTTTTCTACGGGTTACGGAAGGCTGATAAGTGCGCTTCATATTGGGACTCTTTCTTGCTTACGACAGAACCTGCCATTTAACCTCTAAATGGCATTTATTGTCAACGGGATGTTTACGGCTAGGAGAACAAATGCCTGTGGATAACTTCCACGCGACCAGCTAAAATACGGTCTTGTTGTCGTCTTTATTTTTCGAATGCCACCACATATCAAAACAGGTTTATGGAAAGATTCTGGCTTTCCTGCCTGAGCCGTCTAGAAAATGAGCTCCCGGCACAGCAATTCAATACTTGGATCAAGCCCCTCCGATTAGACAGCAAGACGCCTTCCGGGCAGATTGCTCTTCTCGCGCCGAACCGCTTTGTCCTGGACTGGATCAAGAACCGCTACCTCGCCCGCATCGAGGCGATGGCGGCTGAGTATTTCTCCTCCCCTATACGCGTTAGCTTAGCGATGACACAAGCCGATGCAGCCGCCAAGCCGGCGCCCTCAATTACGCAGCCCGCAAGCCGGCGCTCCAGCGGTCACGATAAGGCCGGCCTGATTCCAGAGTTTACCTTCGACAACTTCGTGATCGGCAAGGCCAACCAATTGGCTCGTGCGGCAGGACTGCAGGTCTCCGAGCATCCTGGCACCTCCTACAACCCCCTGTTCGTTTATGGCGGAGTTGGTTTGGGCAAAACCCACTTGATTCATGCGGTTGGTAATAACGTGCTAGCGCAACATCCCACAGCCAAAGTACGTTACCTTCATGCGGCACAATATATCTCCGACGTGGTGCGTGCTTACCACCAGAAGTCTTTCGACGACTTCAAGCGCTACTACCATTCGCTGGATCTGCTGTTGATCGACGATATTCAGTTCTTCAGTGGCAAGGACCGCACTCAGGAAGAGTTCTTTTACGCTTTCAACGCCCTAATAGAGGCGCACAAGCAGGTCATTATCACCTGTGACACCTACCCTAAAGACATCAACGGCATAGAAGAGAGACTCAAGTCGCGCTTTTCCTGGGGCCTTTCGGTAGGCATCGAGCCGCCGGAACAGGAAATGCGCGTCGCCATCGTTCTGAAAAAGGCCGAGGCGATCTCGGTCCGCTTGGACGAGGACGTTGCCTTCTTCATCGCCAAACACATTCGCTCCAACGTACGCGAATTGGAAGGTGCACTGAAAAGTGTCATTGCGTTCTCCCGTTTTAATGGCAAGGACATTTCGCTCGATCTCGCCAAGGAAGCGCTCAAGGACCTGCTATCGGTCCAAAACCGGCAGATTTCCATAGACAACATCCAAAAGACGGTTGCGGAATTCTACAAGATCAAGATCTCGGACATGCATTCGAAAAAGCGCAGCCGCAATGTTGCCAGGCCGCGGCAGATGGCGATGGCTCTGGCGAAGGAGCTCACGCAACATAGCCTGCCCGACATAGGCGATGCCTTTGGTAATCGTGATCATACGACAGTACTACACGCATGCCGCACAATAGCGGCGCTACGCGAAAAACACTCCCAGATCAATCACGACTACCACGTCCTCGAACAGGTGCTGAAAGGATAAAATTACATGCTGATAACCTTGTTGCTTCCTGTGGGTTAAATGAGCTTTTCCCCCGAGCGCCATTTTGCTCACAATTAATAAAGAAAACCCCAACGGGTTATACACGCGATAAATCTGCAGCAACGGTATGAATACAAGGTCAAATTGCGAGATATCCACCGAAAAGACATAGCATTATCATCATTATCAGGAAAATATAATGAATATAATTAAGATGAACAGGGAGAGCTTGCTTGCGCCGCTCTACGCTGTTTCTGGCATCATCGAGCGACGCCACACCCTGCCTGTCCTTTCCAACGTGCTTCTCGAACGCAATGGAACCGACATCACCGTCGTTGCTACCGATATCGAGATTCAGATATCCGCGCAGGCTACCTGTGATAATCAGGGAGAAGAAAAGTCAATCACTGTAGGCGCGAGAAAACTGCTCGACATCCTACGAGCTCTGCCGGAACAGTCCGAAGTTACGCTCGCGCTACAGGAAAAAAAACTTCAGGTGAAAGCGGCCAAGAGCCGCTTCAATCTGCAAACCCTGCCGGCCGAGGATTTTCCAAAGTTGTCGCTGGCCGAGGGCGCCAGCACCAAAATGGTTTTGCCCCAAAAGGTGCTAAAGCATTTGTTTTTGGCGGCACAATATGCCATGGCGCAGCAGGACATTCGTTACTACCTGAACGGTTTGCTATTGGTGTCGGCCGGTGACAAAATCACCGTCGTTGCAACAGACGGTCATCGTCTCGCGCTAGCGAGCGCGGCTCACAAAAGTGAAGGATCGCAAGAGGTAATTTTGCCGCGCAAGGCTATTCTCGAGTTGTCCAAGCTCCTGTCTGATAGCGACGACCCAATCGAGGTGGAACTGTCGCCGACCCAAGCGCGCTTTTCGTTCGGTGGCATCGTTCTTATTTCTAAGCTGGTCGACGGCAAGTTTCCCGATTACACCAGGGTTATACCGACTACGCATGATAAGAAGCTGTTGCTCAACAGGATTGAGTTGCTGCAAGCCTTGCAACGCGCGGCCATTCTAACGAACGAAAAGTTCAAAGGCGTGCGCTGGGTCTTGTCTGATGGCAGCCTGAAGATCATCTGCAGCAATAACGAGCAAGAAGAGGCGCAGGAGGAGCTTGATGTAACGTATACAGGCGAAGCACTGGACATAGGATTCAACGTCAACTATCTGCAGGACGTGCTCAATAATCTCGACTGCGCCGAGGTAGAGTGCGCTCTGGGCGACGCCAACTCGAGCGCCCTGATTACCATTCCGGGAAACGACAACTTCAAATATGTCGTAATGCCGATGCGCATCTAAGGCGATTCGACATCGAAACAGCGCAAGCACCCGAGTCACAAAGGGTTTGTAACGCAGGTTAAGAGAAGAACGGGAATGAACGATAAAACTAGTCCGCTGCACGTTGGCAATGGTGATTATGAGGAAAGCAGCATCAAGGTACTCAAGGGCCTGGACGCCGTGCGCAAGCGCCCAGGCATGTACATCGGCGACACCTCCGATGGCACCGGCCTGCATCATATGGTGTTCGAAGTGGTGGACAACGCCATTGATGAGGCTTTGGCCGGCTATTGCGACGATATCACGGTCACCATTCACACCGATAATTCCATCAGCGTTACCGACAACGGGCGCGGCATTCCCACGGGAAAACATCCGGATGACGAGCAGGGGCGATCGACCGCGGAAATTGTAATGACGGAACTGCACGCCGGGGGCAAGTTCGACAATAACTCTTACAAAATTTCGGGCGGTCTGCACGGCGTCGGCGTGTCAGTGGTAAATGCTCTATCGGAGTGGTTGCGCCTCACCATACGTCGCGACGGCAGGGCCTACAGCATAGAGTTCCGCGACGGCGTCCCCATCGCGCCGTTGCAGGAAATTGGCCCGACCGAGCGCCGCGGTACCGAAGTACATTTTCTCGCGAGTCCCGTTACTTTCAACAAGGTCGAATATCACTACGACATCCTGGCGAAACGGCTGCGCGAATTATCCTTCCTCAACAACGGAGTCAAGATCCGCTTGGTCGATCAACTCGCGGGCAAGGAGGAAAATTTTGCCTTTTCCGGTGGCGTTAAGGGTTTTGTCGAGTTCATCAACCGCAACAAGACCGTGCTGCACAACAACATTTTCCATGCCGTAGGCGAAAAGGACGGCATCGTCGTCGAGGTCGCAATGCAATGGAACGACTCGTATCAGGAGCAGGTGCTTTGCTTTACCAACAACATTCCGCAGCGCGACGGAGGTACCCACCTGACCGGACTGCGCGCTGCCATGACGCGCACGCTCAACCAATACATTGAGGGCCAGGAACTGGCTAAGAAGGCCAGGGTCGAGACCACAGGCGAGGACATGCGCGAGGGTCTGAGTTGTGTACTTTCGGTGAAAGTGCCGGAGCCTAAGTTCTCCTCGCAGACCAAGGACAAGCTGGTGAGTTCTGAGGTACAGCCGGTAGTTCAGGAGGTGGTCGCCGCAAAACTCGCCGAGTTCCTGCTCGAGCGGCCAGGCGACGCCAAGACCATCACCGCCAAGATCGTGGACGCCGCGCGCGCGCGGGAAGCCGCGAGGAAGGCGCGCGAAATGACGCGGCGCAAGGGCGTGCTTGATGGCATGGGCCTGCCCGGTAAGCTCGCCGACTGCCAGGAGAAGGACCCGGCGCTATGCGAAATCTACCTAGTGGAAGGCGACTCCGCAGGCGGCTCGGCCAAGCAGGGGCGCGACCGCAAATTCCAGGCGATTCTGCCGCTCAAGGGCAAGATACTCAACGTCGAGAAGGCGCGCTTCGACAAGCTCATTTCGTTCGCCGAGATCGCCACCTTGATCACGGCCCTCGGAACGGGCATCAAGGACGACTACAACCTGGCCAAGCTGCGCTACCACCGCATTATCATCATGACTGACGCAGATGTCGATGGCGCACACATCCGCACGCTGCTGCTGACGTTCTTCTACCGCCAGATGCCGGACCTGGTCGAGCGCGGCCATATCTATATTGCTCAGCCACCGCTGTTCAAGGCCAAGATCGGTAAGGAGGAACGCTACCTCAAGGACGAGCACGAATTGTCCCAGTACATGCTCAAGCAAGCATTGGTGGGGGCAACGCTGCTGCCGAGACAGGATGGCCAGCCGATCTCGGGCGAGGCGCTACAGCAGCTTGCCAGTTCGTATCTGCTGTCGCGCGCCGTGATCGACCGCATCGCGCGGCTCATCGACCGCGATGTACTGGTGGCGATCTTAAGCAACGGGCTTAAGCTGGATCTGCGCGACGCCGAGGCAGCGAGAACGAGCGCGCAACGGCTGCAAGGTGTACTCGCCGCCCAGGAGATGGTGGTAACGCCGCGCTTCGAGGAAAGGCACGAGCGGCATCGGCTTCTGATCGAGCGCAATGTGCACGGCAACAGGCGCAAATGCGTAATTGACGAAGACTTTGTGCTTTCCGGCGATTATCAACAGCTGCTCAGCACGGCGCAGCTGCTCGAAGGCCTGATTGGACCAGGTGCGGTTGTCAATCGCGGCGAAAAGCGGCAGGCGGTGAAGGATTTTGGCGAGGCAATGGCCTGGCTGCTGCAGGAGGTCGAAAAGAATGCCGCGCTGCAGCGCTACAAGGGACTGGGAGAGATGAATCCGGAGCAGCTGTGGGAAACAACCATGGATCCGGCCAAACGGCGCCTGTTACGCGTGCAGATCGAGGACGGTATCGTCGCCGACGAAATCTTCTCAAAGCTCATGGGCGACGACGTCGAGCCACGCCGCGCCTTTATCGAAAGCAACGCACTGATCGCGCGGCTCGATATATAAGATCCAAACACAGGACTCAAACGATGTTCAGGTGCTCGATGCCCGCGCTGATGTCGCGATTCTGCGATTCCTTGCCGTGCAGCTTGATGTTGAGGCGCAGATCGTTCACCGAGTCGGCATTCCGCAACGCGTCCTCGTAGCTGATTTTTCCCGTCTCGTACAAATCGAACAGGGCCTGGTCGAAGGTCTGCATTCCCAGTTCCCTCGACTTCTTCATGATTTCTTTGATCTCATGCACTTCGCCCTTGAAAATCAAGTCTGCGATCAACGGTGAGTTGAGCATGATCTCGATCGCGGCGGTGCGCCCCTTGCCTTCCTTCAGGGGTATCAAGCGCTGAGAAACCAGCGCTTTGAGATTCAGCGACAGGTCCATCAATAGCTGGGTACGACGTTCCTCTGGAAAGAAATTGATGATGCGGTCCAGCGCCTGATTGGCGCTATTGGCGTGCAGCGTGCCCATACACAGGTGGCCGGTTTCTGCAAAGGACACCGCGTGCTCCATGGTTTCCCTCGAGCGTATCTCGCCGATCAGGATCACGTCCGGCGCCTGGCGCAAGGTGTTGTGCAGCGCCGCCTCCCAGGACGCCGTATCCACGCCTACTTCGCGTTGGGTGATCAGGCAGTTGATGTGTGGGTGCACGTACTCTACGGGATCCTCGATGGTAACGATGTGGCCGTAGCTGTTGTGGTTGCGGTAGCCTATCATCGCCGCCAGCGTAGTCGACTTGCCCGAACCGGTACCCCCGACCATAATCACCAGCCCGCGCTTGTTCATGACCACGTCTTTGAGCACGGGCGGCAGTCCCAGGTCCTCAAATTTTGGTATCGTCGTGGTAATTGTGCGCAGCACCATGCCGACCTTGCCCTGCTGCACGAAACAATTCACGCGAAAGCGCCCGATGCCCGAGGGGGAGATGGCGAAATTGCACTCTTTGGTCGCCTCGAATTCAGCCGCCTGCTTATCATTCATCATCGCTCGCACCAGATCAGCGGTATGCTGCCCAGTAAGCTTCTGGTCCATGACCGGCGTCATTTTGCCATCGAGTTTTATCGCTGGCGGGAAGTCCGCGGTGATGAACAAATCGGAACCCTTCTTGCTCAACATCAGCCGTAGCAGGTCATACATGAATTTGGTTGACTGGCCGCTATCCATATTTCACCTCGAAGACTGTTTCATCCTAAATATACCCGGAAAGCACGTCACCGACCGCGCCCGCTTTGCTCGCGTTGTTTTGCCCCCATGCCGAATCCGGCGAGGGGCGTAACCTCCGACGGCTAACCGCCCGGAAAGTTTTCCTTATTGGCCGCTTTGCTGCGTGCCTCCGCAGCTGATATTACGTTCCTCTTTACCAAACTCTGCAGATCTTGGTCCAGCGTCTGCATTCCGAACTGCTGGCCGGTCTGGATCGCGGAGTACATCTGCGCGATCTTGGCCTCGCGGATCAGGTTGTTGATGGCGGGCGTGCCTATCATGATCTCGTGCGCCGCGACACGGCCGGAACCATCCTTGGTCTTGAGCAGCGTCTGCGAGATGATCGCCCGCAGCGAGGTGGAGATCATCGCTCTGATCATGTCCTTCTCGGCGGCGGGAAATACGTCGACGATGCGGTCTATGGTCTTCGCCGCCGAACTGGTGTGCAGCGTGCCGAACACCAAGTGGCCGGTTTCCGCGCCGGACAGCGCTAGACGGATGGTTTCCAGGTCGCGCATTTCCCCTACCAGAATCACGTCGGGGTCCTCGCGCAAGGCGCTGCGCAGGGCGTTATTGAAGGAAAGGGTGTGCGGTCCGACTTCGCGCTGGTTGATCAGACATTTCTTTGATTCGTGCACAAACTCGATCGGGTCTTCGATGGTGAGGATGTGGCCCTCTTCGGTTTCGTTTTTGTGGTTAACCATCGCCGCCAGCGTGGTGGATTTGCCCGACCCGGTCGGTCCGGTCACCAGCACTACGCCGCGCGGCTGGTCGGCAATGGATTCAAAGATCTTCGGGCACTTTAGGTCGGCGAGCGAAAGGATCTTGGAGGGGATGGTTCGCATCACCGCCGCAGCGCCGCGATTTTGGACGAACGCATTGACGCGAAAGCGCGCCAACCCCGGGATGGCGAAGGAGAAGTCGCACTCGAGGTTCTCCTCGTAGAACTTGCGCTGGCCGTCATTCATGATGTCGTAGATCATGCCGTGGACGTCTTTATGATCCATGGCCGGCAGGTTTATTCGCTTGATGTCGCCGTGCACGCGGATCATCGGCGGCAGTCCGGACGACAGATGCAGGTCCGACGCCTTGTTTTTGACCACGAATGCGAGCAGTTCCGAGATATCCATTTATAATTGCTCCATGCTGAGTGATGCGCCAGGCGAGACCGCAACTGACCGATTGGGTGCGATTCGTCGCCGGGTTCCCGCGCTCACGCCCGCGCCAAATTATGTCCACAATCGCGAGTAACTTGCAAGTCGTACTGGCGCGCATCGCGGCAGCGGCGCTGGCGGCGGGGCGCGCGCCAGGCGATATTACTTTACTCGCTGTGAGCAAGACCTTTTCCGCGGTCGAGGTACGCGCGGCGTATGCGGCAGGCCAGAACGAATTCGGCGAGAATTACCTGCAGGAGGCGCTGGAAAAGATGAAC
The DNA here is from genome assembly GCA_964601155.1 of uncultured Enterobacteriaceae bacterium. Classification (GTDB taxonomy): domain Bacteria; phylum Pseudomonadota; class Gammaproteobacteria; order Burkholderiales; family SG8-39; genus 2-12-FULL-64-23. The sequence continues at coordinate 27,900 of CAZRMO010000015.1, read as the reverse complement.
GCTTTGGCAGACTTGCCTCTTGTCTGGCACTTCATCGGCGCACTCCAGAGCAACAAGACGCGCACCATCGCCGAACATTTCGATTGGGTGCATACGGTCGGGCGCGCGAACATCGCGCAGCGCCTAGCGCAAGCGCGACCCGCGGGGCGAGCGCCTCTGGACGTCTGTCTGCAGGTGAATCTGGGCGCGGAGCCGAGCAAGAGCGGCGTGGCGCCCGAAGAGTTGCGGCCGCTGGCAGAAGCAGTGCGCGTGTTGCCGCAGCTCAGGTTGCGCGGGCTGATGGCGATTCCTGAGCCCGGCGGCGACCTGTCGCTGCAGCGCCGGCGCTTCGCCAGCCTGCACCTGCTGCTCGAGCAGCTCAACGACGCCGGATTCGGACTCGATACCCTGTCGATGGGGATGTCTCAGGATCTGGAGGCGGCGGTGATGGAGGGCGCCACCATCGTGCGCATCGGCACCGCCATATTCGGCGAAAGGAAAAGGGCGTGAACATAACCTTCATTGGTGGCGGCAATATGGCGACAGCGCTGATCGGCGGCCTGATCGAAAAGGGCCAGGCGGCCGCCGGCATCCGTGTGGTCGAGCTTCAGGCAGAGGCGCGTGAGCGGCTTGGCGCGCAGTTCGGCATCGACTGCGTAGACAGCATGGCGGCGGCCGTCCCGCTGGGCGATGTGATATTGCTGGCAGTCAAGCCGCAACATATGCGCATTGCCGCTCAGGCGCTGCAACCGCTGCTGACGCGCGAACTCGTGATTAGCATTGCCGCTGGCATTCGCCTGATCGATCTGTCGCGTTGGCTCGGTGGCTACTCCACCCTGGTGCGCTGCATGCCGAATACCCCGGCGCTCATAGGTGCCGGGATCAGCGGCCTGTACGCGAGCGCCGCAGTCGGCCCTGCGGGGCGCTCCTTGACGGAGTCCGTGCTCGGCGCGGTAGGCGCGACGCTATGGGTAGCGGAGGAGAGCCTGCTCGATCCAGTCACGGCGATTTCCGGCAGCGGTCCGGCTTATGTGCTCTATTTCATCGAGGCGCTGCAGCAGGCGGCACAGGAAATGGGTTTTTCCCCCGTGGACGCCAGGAAACTCGCAGTCGAGACCTTCGTCGGAACGGCTAGGCTGGCCGAACAGAGCCCGGAAGACGTGGCACTGCTGCGCGAGCGCGTCACTTCAAAGGGCGGCACGACTGAGCGCGCCCTTGCCAGCATGGAGGCCGACCGGGTTAAGGGACTGATTGTGCGGGCTTTGCACGCAGCCAATCAGCGGGCGCACGAGCTGGGCGAGCAACTGGGCACCGACGGATGACCACCTGGCGGTCCCTGTGGATCATCGCGCATAATGCAAGTGTGAGTCGATTGGTCTTCAACCAGTCTTTATCAATGGCTGGCCGCTGCATTTTCTTTCGGGCGAGATGAATGCTTAACCAAATTCTGCGATTCTTACTGGACACGATATTCGGCTTTTTTGTTTTTGTGTTGCTGGCGCGCTTTTATATGCAACTCATGCGCGCACCGTACCGCAATCCGTTGGGGCAGTTCGTCAGCGCACTGACCAACTGGCTGGTGCTGCCGGCACGGCGCTTCATTCCAGGAATATACGGTGTTGATCTGGCGAGTTTGCTGCTCGCCTGGCTGGTCGAGGCGCTGCTTTTGTTCCTGCTCTATTTGCTCGGAGACAGAGGCGTTGTCAGCGGGCCGGGGCTGTTGATCGGGATCTTCTTGACTTTGAGCCTGTTGGAATTAGTTCGCTACAGCCTGTATCTGCTGATCGGCGTCATCCTGATCCAGGCGGTGATCAGCTGGGTCAATCCTTATGCGCCGCTGGCGCCTCTGTTCAACGCGCTTAGTGCACCTTTCCTGCGCCCGTTCCGGCGATTGATTCCGCCGATCGGCAATGTGGACCTGTCGCCGTTGTTCGCGTTGGTCATCGCGCAAATGCTGCTGATCCCGCTCGATTACCTAGAACGTTCGGTGGCGGCGCTGTTTTGAGCTGGTATGAGAACAAGCGCGATGGCGTCGCCCTTCGCATTCACGTCCAGCCTGGCGCCAAGCGTACCGAAGTCGTCGGTTTGCACGGCGACTGTCTCAAGCTGCGCCTTGCGTCACCGCCGGTGGATGGGAAAGCCAATGCATGTTTGATTGAATTTCTCGCCCGGCGCCTGCGCGTGAAGAAGAGCCTGGTAACCATTACCCGGGGAATGGGTTCGCGCCGCAAGACGGTATTTGTGGCAGCAGCGGGTCTGCAGCTTGCCGCGCTGCTCGAGCAAGAAGGCGAACCAGCGTAAAGCTAGCCGTTTCCCGCCTCGTAGACGACCTGACCCTGCAGCAAGGTATAGCACACCTTGCCGGGCAGTTCGATGCCGAGAAAGGGTGTGTTTTTGCCCTGGCTCTTGAGCGCGGCTACGCTCACCTTGCCATAGTGCTCCGCATCGAATACGCAGACGTCGGCGTTGTGTCCCTCTGACAGGTGGCCGGCGTCCACGCCTAGGATGCGCGCCGGCTCTTTTGTGATGCGGGCGAGCGCCTGCACCAGCGGAATTTTCATTTCGAGGGCCCACTTCAGCGTAAGCGGCAGCAGCAGCTCCAAACCGGTGGCGCCTACTTCCGATTCGGCGAAAGGCAGCAGTTTCGAATCCTCGTCTACCGGCGTATGGTCGGAGCAGAGTGCGTCTATGGTGCCGTCTTTCAGCCCCTCGCGCAGGGCGTCGCGGTCGCGCGCGCTGCGCAGCGGCGGCTGCAGATGACAATGCGAGTCGAAATAACCCAGGTCCATTTCCGATAGGTGCGCATGGTGGATGCCAATATCGCAGCTGATTGGCAGGCCGTCGCGCTTGGCGGCGCGCACCATGTCCACGCCATCGCGTGTTGACAGGCGGCACAGGTGCACGCGCGCACCGGTGGCGCGCATCGTTTCCACTATGGTGGCAATTGCGATTGTCTCGGCAAAAGCGGGAATTCCAGCGAGTCCCAGGCGCGTGGCGACTTCACCGTCGTGCGCCACTCCGTCCTTCGCCAGATATCCGTCCTGCGGGCGCAGCCAGACGCGAAAACCGAAGGTAGCGGCGTACTGCAATGCGCGCCACAGTACCTGATTGTCCTGCAGCGGTACGTCGGCATGTGAGAAGCCTACGCATCCGGCGTCGCGCAGTTCCGCCATTTCGGTGAGCTGTTCGCCGGCGAGTCTCACTGTGAGCGCGCCGACCGGATAGACGTGCGCCAGGTTCAGCGTCTTCGCGCGGTGCTTGAGCATTTCCACTAGGCCGGGTTCATCCAGCACCGGTTCGGTGTCGGGCGGACAGGCGAGGCTGGTCACGCCGCCAGCGGCGGCAGCGAGCATTTCCGATTCCAGCGTCGCTTTGTATTCGTAGCCGGGCTCGCGCAGCCGCGCCGCCAGGTCGATCAGACCCGGGCAGACCACCAGGCCAGCAGCATCGATCACGCGATTAGCGTTGAAGCCGGCCGGCGCCCTGCCCACGGCGGCGACCTTGCCGGCGGCGATAAACAGGTCCGCCCGGACGTCAAGGTTATTGCCTGGATCGATCAGCCGACCGTTCTTGATGTGAATCTTCATTTAATTCAGTTTCCTGCCAGTATGCTCATCACCGCCATTCTGACTGCTATGCCGAACGTCACCTGCGACAGGATCACCGCATGCGAACCGTCCGCTACCGCGGAATCTATTTCCACGCCGCGGTTTAACGGCCCCGGATGCATGACGATGGCGTCGGGCTTGGCCAGCGCCAGTCTTTCCGGCGTCAGGCCGTAGTATTTGAAGAATTCCTGTGCAGAGGGCAGCAGGGCGCCGCGCATGCGTTCACTTTGCAGGCGCAGCATCACCACCACGTCGACGTCGCGCAGACCCTGCTTCAGATCGTAGAACACCTTTACACCCAGTTTCTCCGCGCCGGCGGGGATCAGCGTCATCGGACCGATGACGCGCACATCCGGCGTGCCCATGACGGTCAGGGCGTGTATCAGCGAGCGCGCGACGCGCGAGTGCAGTATGTCGCCGACGATGGCTACCGAGAGCCGGGTGAAATCCTTCTTGTAGTGGCGAATCGTGTAGAGATCGAGCAGACCCTGAGTAGGGTGCGCGTGGCGGCCGTCGCCGGCATTGACCACGTGCAGGTGGCTGGCCACGTGGCCGGCGATCAGATGCGGCGCGCCGCTTTCCGCGTGCCTCACCACAAACATGTCGGCATGCATGGCGGAAAGATTGTCCACCGTGTCGAGTAGTGTCTCGCCCTTGGTATGCGAGGAAACCGCGATGTTCAGGTTGATGACGTCGGCCGATAGGCGCTTGGCGGCGATCTCGAAGGTGGTGCGCGTGCGCGTCGAGTTCTCGAAGAACAGGTTGAACACCGATTTGCCGCGTAGCAGCGGCACTTTCTTGACTTCGCGAGCGGTGACGCCGACGAAGGAAGTCGCGGTATCGAGAATATGTGTAAGTGTCTCGCGCGGCAGGCCCTCTATGGTAAGCAGGTGCTGCAGCTCGCCCTTGTCGTTCAATTGTGGATTACGCATCCAGTTTCAGCCTGAGTTTGCCGTTTTCGTCGCGGTCCAGCACCAGCATGCGCCCCGATGGCACCTCCAGTCTGGCGCCAATATATTCGGCAGCGACCGGTAGCTCGCGCCCTCCGCGGTCGATCAGCACGGCGAGACTGATCGAGGCCGGCCGGCCGTAGTCGAACAACTCGTTCATCGCGCCGCGCACGGTGCGGCCGGTGTAGAGCACATCGTCGACCAGGACGATGTTGCGACCGTTGACCTCAAACGGGATCTGCGAAGGTTTTATCTGCGGATGCAGTCCGGTCTTGTCGAAATCATCGCGATAGAACGATATGTCGAGCACTCCCAGCGGCAGCGCGATGCCGAGCGCGGCGTGCAGCCGTTCGGCCAGCCAGACCCCGCCCGTGTGGATTCCGACGAGGGCGGTGTCGGCCGTGACCTGCGGCTTGAGCTGGAGCACCAGCTCCGCGCACAGGGCTTCAGGATCGGGAAGTACCGGGGTCATCGAAATAGCTTTGCAAAATGATTTGTGCCGACACCTGATGGGCGCGCAACTTGTGTTTGCGCCCGCCTTTTCCCGCCGCCCTTAACGCTTCTTCGGCCGCCGCCGAGCTAAGCCGCTCGTCTACGAGCTTGACCGGCAGCCTGAAGCGCGACTCCAACTGACGTGCAAAGCGGCGGCAGCGCCGCGTTAATTCGTGTTCCGTGCCGTCCATGGAAAGCGGCAAGCCCACCACCAGAGCGCCAGGCTTCCACTCGGCGACCAGCGCGGCAGCTTCATCCATACGCGCCGCGCTGCCTTCCGCGGCGATCAGCCCCAGCGGATGCGCCACGCGCACACTGGACTCGCCGACCGCGACACCAGTGAATTTTTGGCCGAAATCGAATGCGAGGACTGTTCCCGACGCGGCGCGGAGAGCGGACAGCGCCGTATTTGTTTTGCCGCTTGTCGTCACCTCTCCGCCCTTACACCGTTCAAGCATGTCCGGCGTCCTCGGACAGTCTGGCGAAATCCACGCCTAACAGTTCCATTGCCGCGGGTAGTTTTTCCTCTGCCGGCAGATCAAATATGATTTGCTCGCCCGCTTCCACGGTCAGCCAAGCGTTCTGCCCAAGTTCGTGCTCCAGTTGTCCGGCGGCCCAGCCGGAATAGCCTAGGGTTACCAGCATTTTGATCGGACCACTACCCTTGCCTACCGCCTCGAGTATGTCCTTGGAGGTGGTGAGACCGAGGCAATCGCGCACGTTCAGCGTGGCGTGCCATTCTCCTATTGGCTGATGCAATACAAAACCGCGGTCGGTCTGCACCGGGCCGCCAAAATAAACCGGAATATCGTGCAGTTCATGCGGCACAAGTTTGAGATTAATGCGTTCGAACAGTGCTTGCAGGCTCAGATCGATCGGGCGGTTGATTACCACGCCCAACGCACCCTGGTCGTTGTGTTCGCAGATGTAAGTGAGGGACTTGGCAAAATAAGGGTCCACCATATTCGGCATCGCGATAAGAAAATGGTGGGTAAGATCGATCGCCACGGGTCTATTTTAGACCTGTGGCGTGACATATACAATTTAGCTTGCAATAGGCTGCAAGGGGTTTCGAGGTGTTGGCTTGATCGCGGAAAAACAGGGCTAGATTTCCACCATCTCGAAGTCTTCCTTGCGTGCGCCGCACTCGGGGCAGGTCCAGTTGATGGGTACATCCGCCCAGCGGGTTCCCGGGGCTATGCCCTCGTCGGGGACGCCGGCGGCCTCGTCGTAGATGTAGCCGCAGATGAGGCACATCCAAGTTTTGAATTCGGTGCTGCTCGATGCGGCTGTCATGTTCTTGGCCTGGGTTTGGGTTAAAATAGCGCCGCATCTTACCCTGTTGCCATGTCTTGTTCCAGCATGGCGCCCACAATGCCCACTCCCCTGCCGCCGATCGTTCTCAGCTTTGCCGCCTCCGATCCCACTGGCGGCGCCGGCATCCAGGCCGATTTGCTTACGCTGTCTAGCATGGGTTGCCATGCTCTTACGGTCGTCACCGCGATTACGGTGCAGGACACAGCCGGGGTCGAAGACATGCTGCCGATCGATGCCGACTGGGTCAGCGACCAAGCGCGCGTGCTGCTCGAGGACATGCCGGTGGCCGCGTTCAAGATCGGTCTGGTAGGCAGCGTGGAAAACTGCGCCGCTATCGCCGAAGTGGTGTCGGACTATCCGGACGTGCCGCTGATTCTCGATCCGGTGCTGGCGTCGGGGCGCGGCGACGAGATGGCGACCGAGGAACTGATAGAAGCCATGCGCGAAATGCTGATCCCGCAGACCACCATTATCACGCCCAACAGCCTGGAGGCGCGGCGCCTGGCCGACGATGGCGGCGACGAGGAGCGGTCTCTGGAGGACTGCGCCAAGCGCATTCTGGAGATGGGCTGCGAATACGTGCTGATTACGGGTACCCACGAGAATACGCCGCAGGTGATCAACACGCTTTACGGTCAGCAGGGCGTGATCCGCAGCGACAGCTGGGAACGCCTGTCAGGAAGCTATCATGGCTCGGGCTGTACGCTGGCCTCGGCCATAGCCGCCACACTCGCCAACGGTCTGGACATTCCCGAAGCGGTGCGCGAAGCGCAGGAATATACCTGGCAGACCTTGAACGCCGGCTTTCGCCCGGGCATGGGTCAGCATATTCCCGACCGCTTTTTCTGGGCACGCGAAGCGGACGAGAACGAAAAGGACCGTGAGGACTAAGGCGTGAAGCGCAAACTCGCGGGTCTCTACGCAGTAACGCCGGATGAACCGCGCACTGATATTCTGGTGCGCAAAGTAAGTCAAGCGCTACAGGGTGGGGCTGCGGCAGTGCAATACCGCCACAAGTCCGCCGATCCGGCCTTGCGGCTTGAGCAAGGGCGTGCGCTTGCAGCGTTGTGCGGCGAAGCCGGTACAGTTTTCATCGTCAACGACGATGTTGGCCTCGCGCTGGAGCTCGATGCCGACGGTGTGCATCTGGGCGCGGAAGACGGCAACCTTGCCGAGGCGAGGCAGCGCTTGGGGCCGAACAAGCTATTGGGCGCCTCCTGCTACGACCGTATCGAACTGGCCCAGGCCGCGGCTCTGGCGGGGGTCGATTATCTGGCTTTCGGCAGTGTTTTCAGCTCCATAACCAAGCCCGGCGCGGTGCGTGCGCCGCTGGCGATTTTCGCCGAAGCGCGGCGCAGCTTCGTCTTGCCGCTGGTGGCCATCGGCGGCATTACGTTGCAAAACGCGCCCCAGGTGTTTGCCGCCGGAGCGGACGCCGTGGCCGTAATCAGCGCCGTGTTCGACGCCGCCGACATCGTCGCCAGCGCCGCCGGCTTTACCCGACTTTATCAACAACAGCGGATGCAGCAATGAGCAACGAATCGTTATTTACCAAGGCGCAGCAGTTTATCCCTGCCGGGGTCAATTCCCCGGTTCGGGCGTTTCGTGCCGTGGGCGGCGCACCGCGCTTCATCGCGCGCGGCGAGGGCGCGTGCATATGGGATACCGAAGGTCGGCGCTATATCGATTACATCGGCTCCTGGGGCGCGATGGTCGCAGGCCACGCCCATCCCGAGGTAGTGGCGGCAGTGTGCGCAGCGGCCAAGAAGGGTCTGTCCTTTGGCGCGCCGACCGAAGCCGAAATCGAAATGGCCGAGTTGTTGTGCAAGCTGCTGCCCGGCATGGAATTAGTGCGCCTGGTCAGCTCGGGTACCGAGGCGACGATGACGGCCCTACGCCTGGCGCGCGGTTATACCGGGCGCAGCCGCGTGATCAAATTCGAAGGCTGCTATCACGGCCATGCCGACAGCCTGTTGGTGAAAGCCGGCTCGGGCGCGCTCACTTTCGGCCAGCCCAGTTCTTCCGGAGTCCCGCCTCAGGTTGCGGCAGACACCCTGGTGCTCGACTATAACGATGTCGAAAAGCTGGAGCGTTGCTTCGCCGAGAACGGCAAGGATATTGCGGCGGTGATCGTCGAGCCGGTCGTGGGCAATATGAACCTGGTCGCACCCAAACCTGACTTCCTGCGCGCGATGCGCGAGCTATGCACCAAACACGGCGCGGTGCTGATCATGGACGAGGTCATGACCGGCTTTCGCGTCGGTTTGACCGGAGCGCAAGGGCTCTACGGCATCCGGCCCGACCTCACCACATTGGGCAAAGTCATTGGCGGCGGCATGCCGGTGGGCGCTTTCGGCGGGCGGCGCGAGATCATGCAGAAGATCGCCCCGCTCGGGCCGGTCTATCAGGCGGGCACGCTTTCGGGCAATCCAGTGGCGGTAGCGGCCGGCCTGGCGACCTTGAAGCTGGTACAGGTCACCGGCTTCTACGAAAAGCTCGGCGCGAACACGCTGGCATTAACCCAAGGCCTGGCCGCGGCGGCGAAAAAGCAGGGGGTGACGTTCTCGGCACAGGCAGTCGGCGGCATGTTCGGCATTTATTTTCGCGCCAGCCCTCCGCAAAGCTTCGCCGAGGTCATGCAGTGCAATAAAGATGCGTTCAACCGGTTTTTCCACGCCATGCTCGAGCGCGGCGTGCATTTCGCGCCTTCGGCCTACGAAGCGGGCTTCGTGTCCGCGGCACACGGCGAGCAGGACATTGCCGCGACCATCAGCGCCGCCGACGCGGTGTTCGCTACCATGGCCAAGTAGAAGGCGCGCGCCGGAGGGCGTGCGCCTATCCGGGCTCTAGCGCGGCTTAAGGTTGTCGCGGATTTCGCGCAGCAGCTTTACTTCCTCCGGTGGTTCCGCGGGTGGGGGTGCCGGTGCAGCCGCCTCGGAGCGCTTCAGCTCGTTGATCCAGCGCACCAGCATGAATATGATGAACGCGAGAATGGCAAAGTAATTGGGTGCCGACAGCCGACGCGCCACGCGCGGGAGAACCTTTGACCATTGGTCTGCCGGATCTTAGGGAAGATCGGCCGACGGCATGCGCTCGCGGATGATATTGCTGTAGCGCCGCAGGAATTCCGAGTCGCGGTTGCGCTCGTAGTATCGTGGCCGCGGCAGCATCGCCGCCAGGCGCGCCGCCTGCTCGGCATTCAAGCTGGCCGCGCTGACATTGTAGTAATGCCGCGCCGCGGCTTCGGCGCCGAAGATGCCGTCTCCCCACTCGGCGACGTTCAGATAGATTTCCAGAATGCGCTTTTTGTTCATCAGCATCTCGAGCATCGAGGTGATGACGGCCTCCTCCCCTTTGCGCCACAAGTTTCGCGCACCGGAGAGAAACAGGTTCTTGGCCAGTTGCTGGGTAATGGTGGAGCCGCCGGCGACTACTCTGCCTCTTCTCTGGTTCTTCTCCAGCGCTATCTGTATGCCTTCCCAGTCGAAGCCATCGTGCTCGGAGAACTTGGCGTCCTCGGCCACGATTACCGCGCGTTTCAGCTCTTTGGAGATGTGTCCGTAACTCGTCCAGCGTTGCTTCAGGGTGGCATGGGGATTCTTTTCGCGTCGGCGCTCCAGGCTCGCGCGCATGAAACTGGTGCTCGTGGGGTTATGCCCGACCCAATACCAGATGTGCGCCGCAAACCACGCTTGATACAGCAGCAGGCCGATGAACAATACACCCAGCGTGTAGCAGAACGCCTTCCACAGCGAATCCAGCTTCCGCTTGACCGCCCTAAACATCTTTGTTGCTATGTCGGAGCAGTTTCAAGACAGCGCCAGTGTCCGGGCGCAAGCCGCGCCAGATGAAGAACGACTCGGCCGCCTGCTCCACCAGCATGCCCAGGCCGTCTGCAAGCAGCGCGGCGCCTTCGCCGCGTGCAAAAGCGAGAAACGGTGTTTCGCCTTCGCTGTACATCATGTCGTATGCCAGCGCGCCGCGCGCGAATATCTGCGGCGGCAGCGGCGGGACTAAGCCCGCCAGACTGGCAGAGGTGGCGTTGACGACGAGGTCGAACTGCCTGCCGGCGAGCGCAGCATAGGCGCAGGCTTCGAACGCGCCACGAAAACTTTGCGCCAGCAGCTGTGCCTTTTCAAGCGAGCGGTTGGCGAGCACCAACTGCGCCGGCTGTTGCTGGAGCAGGGGTTCGATCACGCCGCGCGCTGCCCCACCTGCACCCAGCAGCAAAATGTGCCGGCCGGCGATGGCACAGCCGAGATTGCCCACAAGGTCGTTCACCAAGCCCACGCCGTCGGTATTGTCGGCGATAATCGCGCCGCCCTCGAATTTAAGCGTGTTCACCGCCTGTGCAGCGCGGGCGCGCTCGGACAACTCAGTGGCGAAGCGGAAGGCCTCGCCCTTGAACGGTAGCGTAACGTTGAGCCCACGGCCGCCGCGGGCCCGAAATGCGTTCGCGGTCGCTACAAAGGCGCCCTCCGGGGCGAGCAGTCGTCCATACACCAGATCCTGCCCGGTCTGACGCGCAAACGCCGTGTGAATCAGCGGGGACTTGCTGTGCGCAACCGGATTGCCGATGACGGCGTACTGGTCAGACATGGCCGGAAATCACTCCCCGAATAATTTGTCACCCGGCGCAAAAGTCCAGGTGCGGGTAATGACGAGAATGTCGGTGTCGCGCTTGATGTTCGCGGGGAAGCGGGCATAGGGGGCTGCCATTCTCACGATGCGCTCGGCCGCCCTGTCGAGAATTGGGTGCCCGGAGGAGCGCTGCACTGCGACCGAGTCGAGGCTGCCGTCGGACTTGATCGATACGGTGAGTACCAGGCTGCCGTAAATCCTGCCGCGCGCGTTTTCCGGATAGTTCAGATTGCCGACACGCTCGACTTTGAGGCGCCAGTCCTCGACGTACTGCGCGAAGCGGTACTCTTGCGCGCGCGCGCCTATAAACGTTTTTCGCGGACGCTGGTTGTATTCCTCGATCTGGCGCGAAATCTGCGCCTCCATGCGCACGATTGCGAGAGAACTGCTGGCGAGTTCCTGGCCTGAGAGCTGAGGCTGAGGAACCGTTTTGGCCGTCGCGGTTTTCGGTTCCTCGTCAGCTGCCACGCTTTTCGCCGCCCGTAGCCGGGTCATCATCTTCAGCTGTTGCGCCTGCAGTTCCTGTACTCGCTGCTCTGCGCGCTTGACATCTGCGCCGGACTCGGTTTCCTTCAGCACCGGCAGCGGTGTTTTGGCGCGACGCTTTTCAGCGGTATTGCCGCCGCCGTCGAGATTAGCCTGCGCCAGTACGCTGGCTTTGACCGGTTTTGCTTTAGTCTTGCTGTTGACCAGCACCACGTCGAGCGAAGGGGCGAAGTACTTGTCGTGGACGATGTCGGGCAAGCGGAAATGGATGGACAATACTATCGCATGCAGAAAAATCGACAAGGCCAGCGCAAGCGCAAAACTGCGCGACGACGGGTCCATGTCGGCCATGAACCCAGGCCAACGCAAACGCACGATGCTAGGAAAATATAGGCTGCGCAATCAAACCTCAAAAACTAGCCAAATCAATATATTCTATGCTTTAGAAGAGAATTTAGCTTAACTTTTGCCCGGGCTTGCGGTGTCGCGCCGCAATCGCAAGGGAAGGCCGCAAAATCGGACGCGTACTTCTGCCAGTTTCGGTCAATCGCCGCGCGCACTGGCTGGTTCCTGCCCATGCTTTGCTAGCTTTCGGCTGGTCCCTTGTAACGGGCTTTGACCGCGTTATCGATCAGATCTATCCCCTCGATTTCGAGCAGCACCCGGCTGCCCGTTTCGAGGTCCGGCAGGGAGGGTACGCGGACATACAGCGGTATGCCTTCGAACTTGACCAGATTATCGCGCAGCACCTGAGCCCTTGACAGCGTCACGTGCTCCTGCAGCAGCCAGCGCAAGCACCAGTAATGCTCCATTTTCTTCTGGAACTGATCGTAGGCGGCATAGGTAAGTTCGAATTCGCGCATCGCCGCGAGCAGATCGGGGGAGTTCTTACCGAATGGCGGCGCAGCGCCCGAGACGCAGGCGAGCAACTGCCACTGGTTCAGCAGATCAATGTAACGCCGTAGCGGCGAGCTGGCCCAGATATAGTGCGACACGCCCAAACCCTGGTGCGGCGAGGCAACGGTAGTCATGCGCACTTTGCCGTTGGATTGGGTACGGTAGATCGCAGGGACGCCCCGATCCGCGAGCAGCCTTCCCCAGTTGTTGTTTGCGCTGATCATCAACTCTGCCACCAGCTTGTCCAGCGGTGCGCCGCGCCTGCGCTCGACGATACTGACGCGCTCGTTCTCGACGTAGAAGTTGTAGTCGATGCGGTCCTGCTGCGTAGCGGGCTTGCCGCGTGCTGCCTCCAGTTCGAGTGCGAGTTGCCACAGGAAGAAAAGTTCGGCCTCGAACGGAAGATCACCGCGTTCTTCTCCGGCGAGAAAGGCGGCGTCCAGCGCCTCGACCTGGTGATGGCGAAGGTTCGCGGCGATCTTTACGCGCTCGATGCGGGTTTCCTGCCCCTCGACCAAATGGGATAGCGGGTTAATGTCGAGGTACAGCGACACTGCAGGGCAGTCGCGCCCTTCGGCCAAGGTGTAGCGCTCGATCGCCTGTGGCGGCAGCATGGTGATTTTTTGCCCTGGAATATAGGTCGTGGACAGGCGTGCGCGGACAACCTTGTCCAAAGCGGAACCGGGAGCAAAACCCAGCCCCGGGGCCGCGATGTGGATGCCGACGCGATAGCGCCCGTTCGCAAGCCGTGTCAGGGAAAAGGCGTCGTCGATTTCGGTGGTGGTGGCGTCGTCCAAGCTGAACGCCGCAACCGCAGCCAGCGGCAACGCCGGTGGCTCGCCTATGCTGACAGCCTCTGGAAAGCCGCCAGCGGCCGTAAAGTGCTCGAACAGGAACGCGCCCAGATGGTAGTCGTGGCTGGAGGGCAGTGCGCCAGCGCGCTCAAACAGCTTCGCCGCCGACAAGCCGCTCGCGTCGCAGGCCAGCTCCAGCGCCTTGGCCTCGATACGATTGCGATCAGGCCGGTATAGCAGCTGCGGCAGTACGGACTGCAGCGCTTCCGGTACGACGCCGCGCTGCAGCTGGTCCGCCCACAAGCGGATTTGTTCCTCCTGCATCCGTTTCTTTTCGACGCCCGCAAGCGCCGCGGCGAGTGTGTCGGCCGGCGCGGCGCGAAAACGGCCCTTGCCCTTGCGGTGGAAATACATCGGCGCGGACTGTAGTTTGAGCAGAATGGCCGCAGCCTCCGGTGCATTGGGTGGGTGGCCGCAATATTCTCGTGCCAAATCGCCGAAACCAAACTCAGCTGCCCCGCAACATTGCCATAGGAACTCAGTATCGATCTCTGCGGCTAGCGTTTCGGCTTTGCCCAAAAGCTCGGTCAGTGGCGGTGCCTCGAAGCGCAGCAGCACGCTTGCCGCCTTGATCTTGGTTCTCTTGCCGTGCGCCGCCTCCACTTGCAGTGACGTGCCGCTTTCGGCGAGCACCGTGCCGACCTTGAAAGAGCCGATCTCTTCGTACAACACGTTCATGGAATCAGGGTCGAAGAAATAGAATTGGCCGAGCGCCGCAGGCACGGCAGACGAATCAGGTTGAAGCGCGTAGCGCTTGAGCCGCGTCAGAATCAACGCTGGGCATGAAATTATACGCCAGCCAGGCTTCGCCGCGCCGCTTCACGGTGCAGTCAGCTCCCTTTTTACGGCGGCCCGCGCCAATTGCCAGAAGCCGGTTGCGCCAGTGCCCGAGTCAAGGGCTACCAGCGCGCCATCGCCGCTGACGCACCGCGTGTCGCGGCGTCCGGACCGCGCGAGCCTTTCGCCGCGCAAGACCGAGGCTCAGGCTCGCGCGAGACCCGCAAACTGCAAGATTAACGGGATATGCCGGGGAAAGCTCATGAGGCTGTGATCTCCGCCCTCGATCACGATTTGCTGTGCGCCACGGTACTTGCTCACGGCCTCGCGATAGTCGAGGATCTCGTCCCCGGTTTCGACCAGCAACAGATAGCGCTGCGGGCGGACGGTGGTCAGATAGAGTTTCTCCCACTGACGCAGATGCTCTTCGGTCAGCTCATATCGTTGCTGCGTATAAAGGTTGCGCTGCGTGCCAAGATAGGCACGCAAACCCTCGTGCGGATGAACGGCCGGGTTGATCAGGACCGCGCGCAGATTGTGGCGTTCGGCGAGGTAGCTGGCGTAGAAGCCGCCGAGAGAGCTGCCGACCAGGGTGATGGGCTCGTGGACGTGCCGCGCAATCTCCTCCTCGACCGCGGCGATGGCGTGTTTGCCCAAGGACGGCAGCGGGGGGCAGCAGTAGTGTTGGCCTAGGCCATGCCCCTCCATATAACGCTTGAGCACTTGTGCTTTGTGCGAACCCGGTGAGCTGTTAAAACCGTGCAGATAGATCAGCATTTCAGAGCATCATCAAGCCGCGGCTGATCGTGAACATAATCAGCGGGTTGCCGGCGAGGCGCTCCTCGGCGTACAGCTTGACGATGCGATCAATGCACTCAGCCATTGGCATTCAGTCGAGCGAGCAATTTTCGGTGAATGCCACCGAATCCGCCATTGGACATGACCAACACCTGGTCGCCGGGCTTGGCTGCGGCGACGACTGCGGCAATCAGCCCATCGAGGTCGTCGTTGCAGACCGCTTTGGCGCCCAGCGGGGCGAGTGCGCCTGCAGGATTCCAGCCCAAATTGGCGCTGTAGCAATACACTAGATCGGCTTGCGCAAGGCTGCCGGCAATCGCATCCTTCATTACGCCGAGTTTCATCGTGTTGGAGCGGGGTTCCAGCACGGCCAGAATGCGTGCTTTCCCCACCTTACTTCTCAGGCCTTCCAGTGTTGCAGCAATCGCCGTGGGGTGGTGGGCGAAGTCATCGTACACAACGACCCCAGCCGCTATGCCGTACAGTTCCATCCGGCGTTTGACATTGTCGAAACGCTCCAGTGCAACGCAGGCGCTTGCAGGATCCACGCCGGCGTGACGAGCCGCCGCGATGGCGGCCAAGGCATTGGAACGGTTGTGCGCACCTTGCAGACCCCAGCGCACCCTACCTTGCTCTTGCCCGGCGAAGGCAACGCGAAAAGTCTCAGCGTCCAGCGCTTCGGCCTGCCAGCCGCCCTCGGTACCGAAATGCTCTACCGGGGTCCAGCAGCCTTGCTTTAAGACTCGCGCCAAAGCCGCATCGGCGCCGTTCGCCACGAGCAGGCCCGACCGAGGAACAGTTCTAACGAAGTGATGAAATTGTCGTTCGATAGCAGCAAGATCACTGAAGATATCTGCATGATCAAACTCCAAGTTGTTCAATACCGCGGTTTTCGGGC
Source organism: uncultured Enterobacteriaceae bacterium (assembly GCA_964601155.1). Classification (GTDB taxonomy): domain Bacteria; phylum Pseudomonadota; class Gammaproteobacteria; order Burkholderiales; family SG8-39; genus 2-12-FULL-64-23. The sequence continues at coordinate 12,203 of CAZRMO010000015.1, read as the reverse complement.
GATAATGGAGAAACTTGGAGCGTTTGTCGAAAAAAGCCGTGTCGTACTCGTCCGCCTCAATCACAAAAAAGCGGGAATCGGCCAAGCGAGCGGAGGTACCGAAATTCGTTGGCACGCCGCCGATAAGAAAACCAGGGTGCTTTCCGGCGAATTCCAGAATCCAAGCGAGCATGGCGGAGGTGGTCGTTTTTCCATGGGTTCCGGCGACTGCGAGCACCCACTTCGAGCGCAGAATGTTCTCTGCCAGCCATTGCGGGCCGGAGACATAGGGTTCGCCGCGGTCCAGGATTTCTTCCATCAGGGGGGTACCGCGGGTAACCACGTTGCCGACCACCCATAAATCCGGTTTCAATCCTATCTGGTCGGCGCTGTAGCCTTCGACCAGCTTAATGCCCTGGGCCTCGAGCTGGTTGCTCATGGGCGGATAGACGTTGGCATCGCAGCCGGTTACATGATGGCCAGCCTGCCGCGCGATCGTGGCGAGGCCGCCCATAAAAGTCCCGCAGACGCCGAGAACGTGAATATGCATCAGTGGAGCGTTTGGTCTTTACGTCGATGGGTCATGGCGGCACGGCGGCAAGTGTACTGGTCGAAACGAATATTCGTGCCCTGCGGCTTCTGCAGGGGAAGCCGGCAAGGAGTTTACCTTATTTCGCTAGACGCCCCACTGCGCTATTATTTCCGTAAGTGTGCGCGGAGTGCCAGGATGCCTAAGGAAAAATTCAAGCAACAACAGATGCGCGCACGGATCGCAGCGATGGCGGCGCGCATTATGGCAGAAGACGGCGTCGAGGATTTCGCCATGGCTAAGCGCAAGGCCGCGCGGCGCCTGGGTGCGAGCGATACTCAGTCTTTGCCGGATAACGACGAGATCGAGGCCGAGTTGCGCGTATACCAGGCGCTCTACCAAGGTGAGGAACAGCGTGAACGCGTCCGTTACCTGCGCCGTCAGGCGCTGGCGGCAATGGAACAACTTGCCGATTTCAATCCCTACCTCACTGGTCCGGTGTTGAAGGGCACCGCTGGGCGCTACGCCGACATCGATTTGCAGGTATTTGCCGATAGCGGCAAGGAGCTGGAGATCTTCCTGCTTAACCACAACATTCCCTACCATACTGCAGAGTCGCGCCATTACAGCGGAAATCAGGAGCGGGCGGTTAGCGTGCTGTCCCTGGACTGGCAGGGGATACAGCTTCGCGTGGCAGTTTACTGGCCCGAAGACGAGCGCCGAAGTGTCAAGACCTCCCCCTTGGGCCGGCCGATGGAGCGCGCAGGCCTGGATGCGGTCCGAACACTGGTCGTCAACGGTGAATAGGCGGCTTCAGCCAGGTCAGTCGCCGATGGTCGGGCCAGCTGCGGGGTTTGCCGCGCATCATTCTAATCGCGCTGAGCGGAACACCCCGGCGGTCTAAATACGGTCCAGAAATTCCTGCTGGTGACGCTAGCCGGTCTGAACGGCGAAGGCCAAGCGTGCCAGCAGGTGGCATGGCAATCTAGGGGAGCTGGAGTTTTGGGAGACTTGGTGCCTACCCTGCGGAGGAAATCGACGCGCTGAATGAAACAAAAAGTAATTTGCTTAGATCATTCCATATTTAGTGTCTATTATCATCGATAATGTAGCTAAATGCTGAATTCGTGCTATAGATTAGGCGTCGGCTACACCCCGTTCACGAGTGGCGTAGAAACCTAGGACGTCGCTAGGAACCGAGCAACCCGGCGGAAGCGGTGCTGACGCGATTGTTCGAGATGTATCCATGCTCGACTCGATGAGTACAAGCGAACTTCTTTGAAAAACTGGACATCTGACCCCTATTTGCGGCAAACTTGCATACATGCGGAAAACAATTCCCAGCGCGGCTGCGCCTAGCAGTGGCAAACGCCAAGTACGTGTATCGAAGAAAATATTAGTCCTGCACGGGCCCAACTTGAACTTGCTCGGTACTCGCGAGCCGGAGATCTATGGTCGCGAAACGCTGGCGGATATCGATCGCCGCTTGGCCGTTCAGGGCAAAGCCGCCGGCGCGGAGATAATTTGCTTCCAGAGCAATCATGAAGGAACCCTTATCGACCGTGTGCAACTGGCCGGGAGACAAGGAGTAGCCTCCATTGTCATCAACCCGGCAGGCTTTACCCATACCAGTGTCAGCCTGCGCGATGCTCTGGCTGCGGTCGCGATTCCGTTCATTGAGGTCCACCTGTCAAACATCCACGCGCGCGAGCCGTTTCGCAACCATTCCTATTTTTCCGATCTGGCGGTCGGGACGATTTGCGGTTTGGGCAGCCACGGCTACGAGCTGGCGCTAGAGTTCATTTTGCGCCAGACCTAAGATCGCATTCCGGCGCGCACGGCGCTCGCCGCGCAGCAAGGAGAAACCGAAATGGATTTACGTAAACTGAAGAAATTGATCGACCTAGTGCAGGAATCCGGGATTTCGGAGTTGGAGGTGACCGAAGGCGAGGAGAAAGTCAAAATCGTCAAAAGCGGTGGCGCGGGCGCCCCCTACAACGCTCCCGTTTCTCCCCCGACCGTGGTGGCGCCAATGGAGCCCGGACCAGCCGTCGCTACGGAGCCCGCCGAAATTCAGGGCCACTTGGTCAAGTCGCCTATGGTGGGCACGTTTTATCGTTCTCCATCGCCGGGCGCGAAGGCCTTCATCGACGTAGGCGACACGGTCAAGTCGGGCGACGTCATATGCATCATTGAGGCGATGAAGCTGCTGAATGAAATCGAGTGTGACAAGGACGGGGTCATAAAGGCGATTCTCGTCGACAACGGCCAGCCCGTTGAGTATGGCGAACCTTTGGTGATCATAGATTGAAGCGGGGTGGGCAAAAAGTGAGGAGAACCGGCGGAGTTCCTGGTCGAGGCGTGTACGCGCCTGCCTGCACGTCCGCGGGGTTCGCTCCCGGCCATGTTTAAGAAGGTCCTCATCGCCAATCGCGGCGAAATTGCTCTGCGCATCCAGCGCGCCTGCCGCGAGTTGGGCATCAAGACTGTGATGGTGCACTCCGAGGCCGACAGCGAGGCCAAGTACGTCAAGCTCGCCGATGAGTCGGTATGCATCGGTCCGGCCGCATCCGCTGCCAGCTATCTCAACGTCCCGGCGATCATCAGCGCGGCGGAGGTGACCGACTCTGAGGCCGTCCATCCCGGCTACGGATTCTTGTCGGAAAACGCCGACTTCGCCGAGCGGGTCGAGAAGAGCGGTTTCGTTTTCATCGGGCCGCGACCCGAGACCATAAGGCTCATGGGCGACAAGATCAATGCCAAGACGGCTATGATCAAAGCGGGTGTACCCTGCGTGCCGGGTTCCGAAGGACCGCTGCCGGAGCAGAACGACGAAATCGTAAAAACAGCGCGCAAGATCGGCTATCCGGTGATCGTCAAGGCTTCGGGCGGCGGCGGTGGGCGCGGCATGCGCGTGGTGCATACGGAAGCAGCGCTGCTCGCGGCGGTCAACCTGACGCAGCAGGAGGCGCAGGCGGCTTTCGGTAATCCCGCGGTGTACTTGGAGAAATTTCTTGAGAACCCGCGCCACATCGAGATCCAGGTACTCGCCGACGAGTATAAGAACGCCATCTACCTGGGCGAGCGCGACTGTTCCATGCAACGGCGGCACCAGAAGATCATCGAAGAGGCGCCGGCGCCGGGAATGACCGAGCGCCAGCGCATCCGCATCGGCGAACGCTGCGCCGAAGCCTGCCGCAAGATAGGCTATCGCGGTGTCGGCACCTTCGAGTTCTTGTATGAGGGCGGAGAGTTCTATTTCATCGAAATGAACACGCGCATCCAGGTCGAGCACCCCATCACCGAAATGATCACCGGTGTGGATCTGGTACAGGAGCAGATTCGCGTCGCCGCGGGAGAAAAGCTGCGCCTGCGCCAGCGCGACGTGATGCTGCGCGGGCATGCCATAGAGTGCCGTATCAATGCAGAGGACCCGTTCAAGTTCACGCCCTCTCCCGGCCGCATTATTTCCTATCATCCGCCGGGTGGGCCCGGCATACGCGTCGATTCGCACATTTACCAAGGCTATTTCGTGCCGCCCAATTACGATTCTTTGATCGGCAAGGTTATCGCCTATGGAATGACCCGCGAACAGGCGCTGCGGCGCATGCGCATCGCGCTGTCCGAGATGGCGGTGCAGGGAATCCAGACTAACATCCCGCTGCACCAGGAACTACTGCTAGACGACCGTTTTATCAAGGGCGGTACCAGCATCCATTATCTCGAACAAAAGCTCGCCCAGCAAAAATTAGAGAAAGGATGATTTCCTGGCCTGGATGTCGCTCATATTGCGTACCGATGCGCGCGTTGCCGATGCACTGAGCGACGCGCTCCTAGAGCAGGGCGCGTTGTCGGTCAGCATGGAAGATGCCAGCGCCGGTACGGCCGCGGAGGCGCCGATGTACGGCGAGCCTGGCATGGCCGTCGAGACTGCCTGGCCGCAAAGCCTGATTACTGCGCTTTGCGAGCAGGTCGACGATCCAGCACGTCTCGTCGCCGCAGCCTGCGAACAAATCGGTCTCGCTCAAGCGCCCGATTACCGCATCGAACCGGTGGCCGAGCAAGATTGGGTGCGGCGCAGCCAGTCGCAGTTCGAGCCGATCCGCATTTCGGACAAGCTGTGGGTAGTGCCGTCCTGGGCGGCGGCGCCCGATCCGGAGGCGGTCAATCTCGTTCTCGATCCGGGTCTCGCCTTCGGCACTGGGAGCCATCCCAGCACGCGACTGTGTCTGCAGTGGCTGGAGCGGTCGATCCGCGGCGGCGAGCGTGTTCTGGACTACGGCTGCGGTTCGGGTATATTAGCCATTGCCGCGCAGCGCCTCGGCGCGAGCGTCGCGCTCGGCGTGGATGTGGACCCGCTGGCGCTCCTTGCGGCGCAGGCGAACGCCCAGCGTAATCGGGTCGACGCGCGCTTTATCAATGCGGAGACAGCTCCTGATTTTCGGGCGGACCTAGTGGTCGCAAACATCCTTGCCAATCCGCTGATACTGCTTGCGCCGGTACTCGCTGGGCACACGGCTCAGGGTGGTCGCATCGCGCTGTCGGGCATACTTGAGACGCAGGCACACGAGGTGATGGCGGCCTATGCGCCCTGGTTCGAGTTGCACATCGGCACCAGCGACGGGGGCTGGGTGTTGATCGAGGGCAAGCGATCATGATTACCCGTTGCCCCTTCTGCCAAACCCACTTTCGCGTGCACGCGGAGCAACTCTCTGCGCGCGCGGGGCAGGTGCGCTGCGGCAAATGCAATCGGGTGTTCGATGCGCTAGAGCACCTGATCGAAGGGATCGCGCCGACGCAGGAGCATGCGGCTGTGCGCGCGAATACACCCGCCGCGGTGAAACACGACCCGGCCGAAGCGGTGAAGGTCGGCGCTGACATGCAAGAACCTGTAATTGCGCCAAGCCCGGGCCAAGGGGGCGAAACGGTGTTAAACGGCGGCGGAATAAGTGACCTGGGGGAAGTGCTAAAAGCCAGCGCTGAGGTGCAAGAACCTGTAATCGCGGCAAGCCCGGGTCAAGAGGTCGAGCCGATATTGGGCGGCGCCGGAATGTTTGAGGCGACCACGCCTACACCGGAACCCGTGCCGACGCAGCCGGCGAGTATCGAACCCTGGGCCGCGCCGGGCGCAGACGCATTCGATTTCGGACCGGCCGCGGCTGTGGATCCGGCCAGTCGGGCACGCCGCTGGCCTTGGTTGCTGGGCGCGCTCCTGTTGTTGCTGGTATTGCTCGCGCAGGCAACATATTATTACCGCAGCGCCATCATCGTGTTGGTCCCGCAGATCAAGCCCTATGCCGTTGCGCTGTGCGCGACCCTGCGTTGTGACTTGCCGTTGCCGCGGCGCATCGAGTTGATGAGTATCGAAGCGTCGGATCTGCAGGCGGACACGACCAATCCCAATATCATGGTGTTGTCGGCGACGCTCAAGAACCGCGCCATTTTCGATCAGCAGTATCCCATGCTTGAACTGACACTCACCGACCCGCAGGACCAACCGGTAGTGCGGCGCGTGCTTGCACCGCGGGACTATCTAGGGAAGGCCGCTAACGTGCGCGCCGGGTTCCCCGCCAATTCAGAGAGCGCGATCAAGGTGTTCATCGAAGGCTCGCAGGTCAAGGCTACCGGCTACCGCCTATATTTGTTTTATCCCTGAGCCGACTTAGGGTATCCTCTGCGGCTGCCGCGGCGGCGCACAGAGTTCGCAGCGGGGATATCAACCACGGAAAACAGAAACATGCGCATCTTGCTACTCGGCTCTATCGCCTACGACAATATCATGGTGTTCGAGGGGCGTTTTCGCGAGCACATTCTCCCTGACCAGATCCACATGCTGAACGTGGCTTTCCTAGTCCCGGCTTTGCGCCGCGAATTCGGCGGCTGCGCCGCCAACATTGCCTACAGCCTACGCCAGCTTGGCGGTGAGCCGCTGATCATGGCCACCGTGGGCGAGGACGCCGACTCCTATTACCGGAGGCTGGATGCGCTCGGCATCGAACGTACCCACGTGCGCGAAGTCTCCGGCACGTACACCGCGCAAGCATTTATCACCACTGATCTGGACGACAATCAGATCACCGCGTTTCATCCGGGTGCGATGGGCCATTCGCATCTCAACAGCGTTGCCGCCGCCGGTGAAGTCGGCCTTGCCATCGTCTCCCCCGACGGGCGAGAGGGTATGCTGCAGCACGCGCGCGAGCTGAAGGAGCAGAACATTCCGTTCGTATTCGACCCCGGTCAGGGACTGCCCATGTTCTCCGGCGCCGAATTGCTCGACTTCGTGAAATTGGCCAGCTACGTTGCGGTCAACTCATACGAGGGCAAGATGCTGGAGGAGCGGACGGGCGAATCGATCGCGGACCTGGCGCAAAAGGTGGAGGCACTGATAGTGACACATGGCGCCAAGGGCTCGGAGATCTACGCCGGCGGTCAACGCCTGGAGATCCCGTGTGTCGAGGCAAAGGATATTGTCGATCCAACCGGATGCGGGGACGCGTATCGCGCCGGCCTGCTGTATGGCATTGCCGAAGGCATGGATTGGCGTTCGACCGGGCAGCTGGCCTCGTTGATGGGGGCGCTCAAGGTAGGCACGCGCGGCGGACAAAACCACCGCGTCACCCGCGCAGAGATCGAGACCCTCTACCATCAGCATTTCAACGCACAACTAGGATAAGAACGGCGTCTGTTTGGTCGCAGCCGGCGCGTTTTCTGTGCTGCGACGAGCCGCCGGAACTATTCGAGCGCCGCGCGTACCTTCGCCGCGTTCGCCTCCAGTTGTTCGCGCGACGGGTTTTTCGCCGGCCAGGTGAGGCGCAAGCCGTCACGCGCGTGCCGCGGTACGAGATGAATGTGGAAGTGAAATACGGTCTGGCTCGCGGCAACACCATTGGCCTGGTATAGCGTCATCCCCTCGGGCGAATAGGCG
>CAZRMO010000015.1:0-4670 GCA_964601155.1 uncultured Enterobacteriaceae bacterium | reverse complement strand
GCGCTATTCGCCCGGCGTCAGACAGCGCTTGCATGGTACCTGGAACAACTGGCGGTCCTCAAGCCGCACTGCGCTCAGTCTTCCGCCCCAAACACAGCCGGTGTCCAGGGCGATGAGGTCGGGTCGCAGCTTCAGTCCGAGCGTCGACCAGTGACCGCAGACGAGCGTGTGGTCGCGGTTGGCGCGCCCGGGCGCATCGAACCAGGGGAAAAAGCCGCTCGGTGCATTCGCAGTCTCGCCTTTGGTGCGAAACTCTATCCTTCCTTCAGCCGTGCAAAACCGCATCCGGGCCATGGCATTGACGGTGACGCGCAAGCGGTCCGCGCCGCGCAGGCCCTCGCTCCATGAATCGGGCGTATCGCCGTAAAGCTTCGCCAGAAATGCCCGCCAGTTGGCACCGCGCAGCGCCATCTCGACTTCCCCTGCCAGCGTCCTCGCTGTCGCTACGCTCCATTGCGGCAATAAGCCCGCATGCACCATCGCCAAAGCGCCTTCGACATGCAGCAACGGTCGGTGCCGCAGCCAAGCCAGGAGCTCTTCGCAATCCGGCGCTGCGAGTACCTGATCGAGCGTGTCGCTGCGGTGTTTCTTGGCGAGCCCGGCGGCCACGGTAAGCAGGTGAAAGTCGTGATTGCCGAGCACCGTCACCGCGCCCTCACCCAAATCCTTCACCAGACGCAAAGTCGCAAGCGAGTCCGGGCCGCGGTTTACCAGATCGCCGACGAACCATAGTCGATCGAGCGACCGGTTAAAGCTGAAGGTGTCGAGCAGGCGCTCGAGCGCGTCCACACATCCCTGTACGTCGCCAATTGCGTAAGTCGACATGTCTTCAGGCCGCGCGGTCGAGTTTGCGATATTGGACAGCCTCGGCCACATGAGCGACCGCAATCACCTCGCTGCCGGCGAGATCGGCAATGGTGCGCGCAAGCTTCAACACACGATGATAAGCGCGCGCCGACAGATTGAGCTTCGAGATCGCCTGCCTGAGCAAACCTTCGGCCGCCGCCTGAGGGCGGCACCAGCGGTCGATTTCACGCGTGCCGAGGCTGCTGTTGTTTTTCCCTTGGCGCTGAATCTGTACTCGATGCGCCGCCGCGACACGCTCGCGTACCGTGTCGCTCCCTTCGCCCGCGGACTGGCGCAGCAAATCTTCCTGCGGTACTGCCGGCACTTCCAGCTGGATGTCGATGCGGTCCAGCAGCGGGCCGGAAATTTTGCCGCGATAACGCGCAATCTGGTCGGGTGTGCAGCGGCAGCGGCCGTTGAAATGTCCAAAATAGCCGCAGGGACAGGGGTTCATTGCAGCGATCAACTGGAAACGCGCTGGGAATTCCGCTTGCCGCGCCGCGCGCGAAATCGCCACATACCCGGACTCCAGCGGGCCGCGCAGCATTTCCAGAACCCTGCGCTCGAATTCGGGCAATTCGTCCAGGAACAGCACACCGTGATGGGCGAGCGAAATTTCCCCTGGGCGCGGATCGCTGCCGCCGCCGACCAGCGCGACGCTGGAGGCGGAGTGGTGCGGCGCGCGAAACGGTCGGCGGCGGAACTGCTCAAGGCGAAACCCGCCCGATCCGAGCGATTGCAGCGCCGCTGACTCCAGCGCCTCGCTGTCGCTCATCGGCGGGAGTATCCCGGCAAAACGCGCCGCCAGCATGGACTTTCCGGTGCCTGGCGGCCCCGCCATGAGCACACTATGCCCGCCGGCCGCGGCGATTTCCAGCGCGCGCTTGGCCTGCATCTGGCCTTTGACGTCGGCGAGGTCGGGGTAGTCCGGCCGTATCGTGACCGCAGTTTCCGCGACGTAAGGCTGCAGACTTTCCCTTCCGCTTAGGTGCGCGCATACCTCGAGCAGGGTTTTCGCCGGGAGGATGCGCGCGTCACTGACCAAGCTCGCCTCGGCGGCGCTTGCGCGCGGCAGGATGAAAGCGCGTCCGCAGCGATGCGCCGTGTAAGTCATGGCCAACGCCCCGCGTATCGGGCGCAAATCGCCTGTCAGCGAGAGCTCGCCGGCGAACTCATATTCCTCCAATCTGTTTGCGGGGACCTGACCGGAGGCGGCAAGTATTCCCAAGGCGATGGGCAGGTCGAAGCGTCCGCTCTCCTTGGGCAGGTCGGCGGGGGCCAGGTTGACGGTGAGGCGGCGGGCAGGAAATTCGAAACGCGCGTTGATCAGTGCTGCGCGCACACGGTCGCGGGACTCCTTCACCTCCGCCTCGGGTAGACCGACGATGGTGAAACTGGGCAAGCCCCCGGACAGATGGACTTCAACCGTGACTTCGGGCGCATCCATGCCGGAAAGCGCGCGGCTGTGCAGCACGGCGAGCGACATGCCGGTCAGCTGTTCGGCTTGGCAACCCTGGCTTCGAGCTCGGCAACCCTAGATTCCAAAGCGCTGAGCTGTTCGCGCGCGCGCGCGAGCAGCTTGGCTTGGACGTCGAACTCTTCTCGTGTAACCAGATCGAGTCGGGCAAAAAAACTTGCCAGCAGCGCGCGCAGGTTTTTCTCGGCGTCTTTCGCCGGGCTTTGCGCCAGCAAGGTATTGATTTTGCCGCTCAACTCTTCGAACAAGCGGTTTTGCTGCATGAACACCCCCGTTTTTCCGTAGTTTTTCCAGTCTATCACGATGAATATAGCGCCGCAGCGCGCGAAATCGCGGACCGCCCCCGAGCGGTGCAAGCCGAAACAATGACGCACCAAAATGATGCGTCCGTCGGATGTCCCATCTGCGTATGTGTTTTAACTATATGAATTAATGGAAGTAAAAAACTGGCACAAGCTGTGCTATCCGTGTTGTCGTCGGACTTTTTAAATGTTGTCGTCGGACTTTTTTAACTTTGAACTTTGATAAGGGGATCTTCGATGCGCAAACTACTACTCGCTTCCGCGGTATCAGCCATATTTTCCTTGCCGATGATCATGTCGGCTCAAACAGCGGCGGCAGCCGAACCGGCCCCGTCGTACACCTTGACCGCGAACGTCGGCATATTCAGCGATTACATCTTCCGCGGGCTGACGCAAACCAATAGCAATCCGGCGGTCCAGGGCGGGCTCGACTTCACGCACTCCAGCGGGTTCTATGCCGGTACCTGGCTGTCCAATATCAGTTGGTTGACAGATTTCGGTGCGTACAAGAGCGCCTCTCTGGAATGGGATTTTTACGGCGGCTATCGCGGCAGTTTCGGCAATTCGGACTTCGGTTACGACGTCGGCCTGCTGCAATACTACTATCCGGGAACGGTCACCCCTGGAGCGACAAAAGCGGACACGCTTGAGGGGTACGCCTCGGTCAGCTGGAAATGGCTGAGCGCGAAATACTCCTACAGCCTGGGCAACAAGACCTTCGGCGTGCCAGACAGCCGCGGTACCGGCTACCTGGATATTTCCGCCAACTATCCGCTCACCGACAAGGTGACGCTCATGGCGCATTACGGCAACCAGAAATACAAAGGCACCGCCCCTGGCGCGGCCGACTCGAACGACAGCCTAGCTTCCTACCAGGACTACAAGCTGGGGCTGAGCTATGCGCTGCCCAAGAACTACGTCGTGGGCGCTTATTACACCAATACGCACATGACCGCGAAGCAAGACGGTTTCTACACCTCCGCTCCCGACAATCGCCATGTTGGCAAGGATGCTTTCACCGTCTACGTGCAAACGTCTTTTTGAGCACACCACAGCATGGGGCGGTTCGTCACCGCCCCTTTTCAGAGAGGAAATGCAATGAAACTAGTCACAGCAATCATCAAGCCGTTCAAGCTTGACGAAGTGAGGGAGGCCCTGTCCGCGATTGGCGTGCAAGGCATAACCGTGACCGAGGTGAAAGGCTTTGGCCGGCAGAAAGGCCACACCGAGCTGTATCGCGGCGCGGAATACGTGGTCGACTTTCTGCCCAAGGTCAAGATCGAGGCGGCCATTAAATCCGAATTGCTCGACCAAGCGATCGAGGCGATCGAAAAATCCGCCAGCACCGGCAAGATCGGCGACGGCAAGATTTTCGTATTCGATCTGGCGCAGGTCATTCGCATCCGCACCGGCGAGACCGGCGCGGAAGCACTATAGGGAGATGCATGATGAAAAAATTGATCGCTTTATTCGCCCTGTTCGGCGCCTTCAGCCTGGCGGTTCCGGCCATCGCGCAGGATCAAGCCGCCGCGCCGGCCGCCGCCGTTGCGGCCACACCCGCTGCAGCACCCGCCGCTGCGCCCGCGGGGCCCGCCGCACCCGAGCTCGTTGATGCCTCCAAGATCAGTTCGGGCGATACGGCATGGATGCTCACAGCGACCGCCCTGGTGCTGCTGATGACCATTCCCGGCCTGGCCCTGTTCTACGGCGGCATGGTGCGCAAGAAGAACGTGCTTGCCACGCTCATGCAAAGCTTCGCCATCACCTGTCTGGTGACCGTGATATGGGTCGTCGCCGGGTACAGTCTCGCGTTCACACCAGGCTCGGGATTCGTCGGAGGGATGAGTCGATTCTTCCTCTCCGGCATGGCCTATATGCATGACGCCAACAAGGTCACGGTGAGTCATCTCGCAGGTACGATTCCCGAATCGGTGTTCATGATGTTCCAGATGACGTTTGCGATCATTACCCCCGCTCTGATCACCGGCGCCTTCGCCGACCGCATGAAGTTCTCGGCGATGATGTGGTTCATGGGCCTGTGGTCG